>JAXITL010000077.1:0-8293 GCA_034680125.1 Chitinophagaceae bacterium | reverse complement strand
TAATGTATTCTTTAGCCAAAAAAGCCTAGAAATGCAATAGGCTAAAAAGCGTCATTATTCGCCATTGATTTTTTAATTTTGCACGATTATTATACTGTATAAATCCTTTAAGGGGATTGCTTTAAAGGCATCATTAGCCATTATTACTGCCCTTTATAACCTGTTGAATATGATTATTGTTAGCGAAGAACCCCTATTGTGTACCTATGGCAGCCCAGTTCAATGCATAAAAAAATAGTATCGTTTATAATCATTGCACTATCCTGAATCCTAAGGCCTAACGCTTGTTTAGGCCAGACAAGCACGAGCGCTTCGCAATGGATGGTTGAAAAATTTGATGTTGAAAATGGGCTCGATCACAAAAGTGTTCGGGGCTTTGTTTTTGATAAAAATGGACTAGCCTGGCTGGGAAACGAATATGGATTGAAAATTTTTGATGGCAAACGCATCTACCCTGCAAGTGATTATTTGGGTATGGCAGCGCCGCTCATAGACGCTCCAATTAGTGGAATTGTATACGATAGCAGCTTACACTGTTTGTTTGTTTTTAGTAGCCAAAACGATTCAACAAGCCTGTATTCGGTAGCCTTGGATATGGTAGGCACAAAAAACAATTACCTAACAAAACTGCTTGAACTAAAGGGAGCTTTATTAGAAGATGCTATTTATGGCCAAAACAAGATTTACTGTGTCTTAAACCAATCGGTGCATTTGATTGTTTTAAACAAAAACAGGCTGCAAAAAGTGTACATCAACAGAGACATTCCATCAAATATCGTCCTCAAACTAGGCAATGCTGATTATTATGGCAGTGATTTGCTCAGAACCGAATATTATAAAATAGCCCTAATCAAAGATAGCCTGCATCTTGAAAAGCAAGGAAAATTGGAGGTGAAAAACGATATGAATTTCTTCACCTTTGAAAAAGGACAAACGACAATAAACAACAAAGTATATTATAACAAGTCCATAATCACCAAACTACAATGCAAGCCTATCATAGAAGCATGTGATCTTGTGAACGAATACAAGGGTGGAGGAAAAATAGTAAAAGATGCTTGGTCAAACTATTACCTTTTTGGCCCAAAAGGCCTACAAAAAATAAGTCCGAAAAACAATTTTATCAAGGGCATTGAAGTGCCCAGAGAGACGAGAGCCCTACTCTATAACCAATACAAAAACACAGTATACATAGGTGCCGCAAATGGGATATACCCTTATACACTAAACGAACATAAAGTAGGCGCAATCTTTGATGCAAAAATCTTTAATTATTACAACTCGGCCCAATACCTTAACGATAGCACAATTGCCTATTTTGGGCTGCAGGAAAACAAGCGTATCGTCATCATCGACTTGAAAAAAAACCAAGCTTTGAAAGAGGAGCACCATTCCCCTGTTCCAATACGAAGTATTTACCCGATAAGCGTTTCAAAAAGCTCCTATTATGGTTCGGATAGCGGACTATACAAGGGCGGCTTTTACCAAGGACATTTTGTACTCCAAAAAATCGCAACAGGACCCAAAGATGCTATCGTAGACATTAGGGACTTAAACGACAGCATATTGGTATTAGCCGGCACAAAAGGCCTGTACAGCTATAATATCAGGACCCATAAATCATACACCATAGCCAAGGGAACCTTTATTTGTCTTGAAAAAATGGGGCGCAATCTAGTAGTGGGCACCGATAAATTTGGCGCCTTGATCTACGACCATACGCTGCAGCTACAGCAAAGCATCAACACAAAAAACCACTTAAAAGACAATACCGTATATAGCCTGCTGGCAGACACTGCCTATCAAACCCTTTGGATAGGCACAGGCAATGGCCTTAGCGTAATACACTTACCTACCGGCATCAGCAAAACTTTCACTACCAATGATGGATTATTACACGATGAGTTAAACCACACCAGCACCTATAGATTTCAAGGCGACAGCACATTGATCATGGGAGGACTAAAAGGCATCAATATCATCCAAAACCGCATTCCCTTTACACTCCCTTTTGCAGAAATACCGGTCCCGAATGCGTGGGCAATTATTGCTAGCTATAGCAATCAAAAAACACAAAAAGTATTCATCAATAGGCATCAGCCTATACTGACTACATTCGGCAAGGATGTACAAAAACTAGACATTAAAATATCCAGCAATTCCACAGCGTATTTGTATGCTACGGCCTACAAACTTGATGATAAAGAATGGGCATACCTCAATCATAGCCAAGATATAACCCTAACAGATTTAAAGGAAGGCAGGCACCAATTGCTCATCAAAACAGTGCTTGCAAATGGCCAAGAAAGCAAAACCCTAAAAATAGAATTGGAGATAGAACATGAATGGGGGAAAAACATTTTGGGCATCCTCTTCATTTTCTTTTCTACCATCCTCCTCATCATTCCAATTGTCCGTTTAAGAGAACGTTATATCAGGCAAAACAACCAAATACTGATCAACAAAAACAAGGAAAAACTGTTTACCATTATTGCACATGATTTGCGCAGCCCTTTGAAAGCCTATCAAGGCTTAGCAGAGATCATTAATTTCCAAATAGAAAGAAAAGAATGGGATTCTATTAAAACCGTTAGTGAAGAAATTGATACGACCGGCAAAAAGCTAGACCTCATGCTAGACAACCTATTAAATTGGAGTTTGCTGGAACAAAAGGAAATTAAACCCATCAAACAACTGTGTAATATCAGCACAGTCAGCCATCAAATAATTGAGCTTTACGATACCATCGCCAAACAAAAAAAAGTAGCTATAAACATCAGCACCAGTGGCATCATTGTTGTAAAAAGCGACATTAATCTCATTAGTTTAATACTCAGAAATCTACTAGACAATGCAGTAAAAAATGCTACAGAAGCTACACCCATTAGTTTAACGATAGGCTTGTCAAAAAACGATTTAGACATCAAAATAAGTAATTTTTTCGACCCAGAATACTTGGATACTGTAGCCCATTTGGTCAACAACATTAAGCGTCCAGAAAAAATAGAAGGTCGTGGAATTGGTTTGAAATTTATTATACAAGCGGTACATTTATTAAATGGAAAAATAGATGCGACCATCGA
This sequence comes from Chitinophagaceae bacterium, assembly GCA_034680125.1. Lineage (GTDB taxonomy): Bacteria > Bacteroidota > Bacteroidia > Chitinophagales > Chitinophagaceae > Rurimicrobium. The sequence goes on along the minus strand of JAXITL010000077.1, from coordinate 5,210 downwards.
AACCAAAGCATGTTCTTTAGACATTCACATCATTATTCCTGAGATGTAAAAATTAGTTTATGAAAATCATACATGTAGACGACGAAAAAATTAATCTGTTTCGGTTTCAACTTGAATTGTCCAAAATAGAATCCAAGCACCAGCTCACGCCATTCGAAAATGCGCAAGATGCTTGGGAATATGTACAGATAAGCAAACCAGATATTGCTTTTTTGGATATTGAAATGCAGGGAAAAAATGGAATATGGCTAGCCAGAAAATTGGCGCAATTGTCCATACCCTTTGCCTTTGTTACGGCACATCAAGGATATGCCATAGAAGCTTTCTCGCTTTCTGCCATTCACTATATCGTAAAACCAATCACAGCGCAATCTATAGGTGACGTTTTACAGCGCTTAGAAGACATAAAAGCAAAAACCAGCCCATCTGACTTTAGTCAACAACTACAATTATTGATTAAAAATGAACTGCCCGCCACTAACTATCCTAAAAAAATACTGATCAAAAGACGCTTTAAAGTAGATATTCTAAACCTTGAAAACATCATGCTCTTTGAGGCATCAGGATCCTACACCAATATAAAAATGATCGATGGCCAACAACATAAATCAAGTAATTTATTGCGCATTTATGAAGAAAGCCTTGCTGATCATCCAGATTTTTTGCGGATTCACAGGGCATTTATCGTCAACAAAAATTGTGTAGCCGCTATTTTGAAAAACGAAAAAAAGAACATGATTCAATTGACCGATGGCACTGAATTGGAGATTTCACCTACATTAGTCTACAGCATTTTAGAAATATTAAAATTGTAGTGGTGCTCGCCTCATCTTATTGTGCGGAATCAAATCCATGCCCAATGCACAAGATATTGTAGGTAAATCGATGCTTGATTGATATGCATTGGGCAATCCATACAGCCTAAAAAAATGGCCCGAGCACAATAATTAGCAAGCTTTTCGCTCATCATTTGGCAAAATTGTACTTACTTGCAGTACCAATGAAAAAAATACTGCTCGCCGCAGCTACTAGGGGCGAAATAGACCTTTTTATAGCGTATTTGCACAAGCATTACCAAATGGTAAAAGAGGATGTTTTTCAAAATAAAAACCACCAAATCCATATCCTCCTTACTGGCGTAGGCATGATGCAGAGCGCATTTGCTCTGGCTAGTGCATTCTGTTCACAGCCTTATGACGCAGCTATGCAAGCAGGTATTGCGGGCGCCTTTGACAGCCAATTAGCCATAGGAACAGTAGTGGCCGTGCAGAGTGAATGCTATGGGGATTTGGGTGCAGAAGACAAAGAAGATTTTATCGATATCGTTGATTTGGGTTTTTTAGAGCCAGATGCTTTTCCCTTTCAAGCTGGCCGAATAGACAATGAACAGCCGCTTTTTATTGGAGCAGCATTACCCATGTACCCCTCCTTATCTGTAAATACCGTTAGTGGCCAACAATCAACTATTGATGCCCGAAGCACTCAATACCATTGTGCGCTCGAAACAATGGAGGGCATTGCTTTTCATTATGCCTGCAGGATAGCAAAAATCCCTTTTTTGCAAGTGCGTGCTATCTCTAATTATGTAACACCACGCAATAGAAACGAATGGAACATACCTTCGGCGGTAGGTAATGTGAATCAATATTTAATCGAAACATTTAAGTAAGCTGCACAGATGAAATTGACTTTAGGCTTTAGCCCTTGCCCCAACGATACCTTTATTTTTGATGCTATGGTCAATGGATTAATCGATACCAAAGGCCTGAGCTTCGAATATGTGCTTGAAGATGTCGAAACACTCAACCAATGGGCAGCAGAAGGCAAACTAGACATCACGAAACTAAGCTATGGCAGCTATTTAAACCTAACAGAAACCTATGCTTTATTGCACGCAGGTAGTGCATTGGGTAAAGGGGTGGGCCCCTTGTTGGTGAGTAAAGAGCCTATCGCATTTAAGGACATAGACCAAAAAAGCATAGCCATACCGGGTGCCAAAACCACCGCCAATTTATTGTTATCAATGGCTGCGCCAAAAGCCCAAAACAAAACAGAAATCCTCTTTAGCGATATTGAAGAAGCGGTATTAAATAGCCAATTTGATATCGGCCTTATTATCCACGAAAGCAGATTTACCTATGCCCAAAAAGGTCTTCATCAAATAATAGACTTGGGCGATTGGTGGGAAAACAGCATGAAGGCGGCGATACCCTTAGGTGGTATAGTGATGAAAAGAAATATTGATCCCGCGATTATGGCCCAAGTGGATGCGCTCATCAAAGAAAGTGTTTTGTATGCTTGGCAGCATTATCCTAAGCTTTCAGCATTTGTACAATGTCATGCACAAGAAATGGACGAAAGCGTGATGCGGCAGCACATTCAACTCTATGTCAACGAATACACTACAGAATTAGGTGAAGTGGGGATGCATTCAATCAAAACCCTTTTTGACAAGGCACAAACCAGCGGTTTAATTCATTCGGGGGCCAAGATTGACCAAATATTCTATTAAACGCTCCATTACAAATCCAACAAACCTTCAGGCAGATGCATGCGCAGGTATTTGTTCCGCAAATTCACTTCGAGCAATAGGGGCTCTACCATAGGCAGCAATACTTCTTTGCCTTCGTAGATTATCGTACCAATCCACTGATGCCCCGTTTGGGATATATCGACCAATTCACCCAAACTTCCTTTTTCGACATCTACCACATTAAAACCAATCCACAACAAAGGGCTATCTGTTTTGGCTTCTCCCAAGATTTCGGCGGGGACATAAACTTGCTTGCCCACCAATTTTTTGGCGGCTTCTACTGTATGCACTTCATCGAGGATGATATGATATTCTTCGTCGTTGAGGGCTTTGAATTGGGTGACATAATAGGGAATGCGGTTGTCTTTGTTTAAAGAAACAAAGAGTACCTGATCTGTTTTGATCCAATTGCTTTTGCCCGCAATATGGGTTAAAATGATTGTTCCATTAAGCCCATGAGTAGCCACTATTTTACCAATTCTTAGCATAGGATTCAAAAATACAATTTTAGCCTTGTTCCTTGTGCATTTCGACCCATTAAACTGTGCATTTGTGGACAGTTTAACGAAACAAAAAAGTTTTGAATAGCTACATTTGCCGCATGGATACCAACAAACCGATCATACTTGTTACCAACGACGATGGCATCACCGCCCCTGGCATTCGCAACTTAATAGAAGCTATGGAGGGCCTAGGAACCATTGTAGTGGTAGCACCCGACAGTCCGCAAAGTGGCATGGGTCATGCCATCACCATTGGCAAACCTTTGCGTATGAACAAGGTGGATATTTTTGACGGTATTGACGCCTACCAATGCAGCGGTACCCCTGTAGATTGTGTCAAATTGGCAACCAATCAAATCTTGCATCGCAAACCAGATATCTGTGTGAGTGGCATTAATCATGGTTTAAATTCTTCCATCAATGTTATCTACTCAGGTACCATGAGTGCGGCTATGGAAGCCGCTATTGAGGGCGTACCTTCGGTAGGTTTTTCTTTGGCCGATTTTAGTTTTGAGGCCGATTTTAGTATTGCCAAAAAAGTAGCTAGAACCATTGTGAGTAAAATGTTGGAAAAGGAATTGGCTCCGCATACATTACTCAATGTAAATGTGCCCAAGGTAACAGAAAGTGATTTTAAAGGCATTAAATTTTGTCGCCAGGCCAATGCCAAATGGGGTGAAAGCTTTGAACACCGCAAAGACCCTCATGGCAAAGATTATTATTGGATGGTGGGTAATTTTATTTGCAAAGATGAAGGTATAGACACGGATATTTATGCTTTGCATGGCGGCTACGCATCCGTTGTCCCTGTGCAGTTTGACCTGACGGATTATACCATGAAAAATACACTTGAAAAAGATTGGGGTAGTTTTTAACTAATCTTATTCCACTGTTCTATTCCTACTTTTTCTTGCAATCTTTTTTTGAGGGCTTGATGCTCAGGCATCAAAAGGCTTGGGTCTTGGTCGATCAACTGTAAAGCAGCATAACGACAATGCTCCAAGATGGGGGTATCTTTTACGAGGTCGGCAATTTTTAATTTCAAAGCCCCACTTTGTTTGGTGCCATAAACATCGCCTGGGCCGCGCATCTCCAAATCTTTTTCGGCAATGATAAAACCATCAGATGTGCTCACCATCACGCGCATGCGTTCATAACTATCTTTAGAAATGCCTGAACCGGTCAACAACACACAATAGGATTGCTCGGCACCACGCCCTACCCTGCCCCGCAATTGATGCAATTGCGACAAGCCAAAACGCTCTGCACTTTCAATCAACATCACCGAGGCATTGGGCACATTAACACCTACTTCGATTACGGTTGTCGCCACAAGGATGTGGGCATCGCCTTTGACAAAACGCTCCATATTGCGTTTTCGTTCTTCTATTTCTTGTTTGCCATGTACCATGGCTATGTTAAATTTCCCTTCGGGAAACCAAGATTTCACTTGCTCGTATCCCGCCAAAAGACTTTCGTAGTCCATCTTTTCGGACTCTTCAATAAGGGGATAGACAATGTACACTTGCCTTCCTTTTTCAATTTCATTTTTCAAAAATCCCATTACTTGCGCGCGATGATTATCGGAGCGATGCAACGTTTTAATCGCTTGCCTTCCCGGAGGCAACTCATCGATAACCGAAATATCCAAATCGCCATAAAGCGTCATGGCTAAAGTGCGCGGAATGGGTGTGGCAGTCATCACCAAAACATGGGGTGCTTTTTCATTTTTGCTCCACAACCTTGCACGCTGCCCTACCCCAAATTTGTGTTGCTCATCAATAACCGCTAAACCCAAATTTTTAAATTGTACACTATCTTCAATAATGGCGTGGGTGCCTACAACAATAGGTATAGTACCATTGGCCAAACCAGCCAATACTGCTTTTCGATCTTTGCCTTTTACGGTACCCGTAAGAATGGCCACAACAATGCCCAAAGGTTCTAACAATTCGCGAATACCTTGAAAATGCTGCCGAGCAAGGATTTCGGTAGGTGCCATCAAGCAAGCTTGAAATCCGTTATCAATAGCTAGCAACATGGCCATCGTCGCCACAATGGTTTTGCCACTGCCCACATCGCCCTGCACCAAGCGGTTCATTTGTTTTTCGGTGGCAGTATCCATTCTTATTTCGCGCAAGACTCTTTTCTGAGCATTAGTGAGCGCAAAGGGC
>JAXITL010000076.1:0-8516 GCA_034680125.1 Chitinophagaceae bacterium | reverse complement strand
TTGGTAATGTTTGGGCAAGGCTACGAAAGCCTCTTACGAATTCATTTTCTTCAATCGCATTCATCGGACTACCATGCCCAAGAAACAAAACAGGCATTTTTTCAGAAGGGGCAAAACTATTGCGCGCATTGCATAATGCTGATAATCTATTGAGTGAAGACATGGTGCAATGACTGCTAAAGATGGTGAAAAGACTTTTCGGTTTATTGATAAACAGCCCTAAATTTTATGCAGTAAAGGTCAGCAATAAATCAAGCACTTCACTATTTTTTTAGTTACCTAAAGCGAATAGACATACAATACGAGCTCGAAAATGACTTTAGGTAATACTTCTGAAAACCGTGTAACGAAGGAGCATTTCGAGTGCAAGGCACAGCAAAGCGATTAGGGCAAAGGGCAAAAACAAATCAGTGAAATGTTTGAAGGAGCTTACTTCCACCTTTGATTTTTCGAGCTGGTCTATTTCTTTGTAAATAGAGGAAAGAGAATTGTTGCTTGTGGCTCTAAAATATTTTCCACCCGTTTGAGTAGAGATGTTTTTTAATAACGCTTCATCAATTTCTACTGGTACCATTTGCTTTTGTATACCCATTGGCGTTTGCACCGGATAAGGAGCTTCTCCACGAGAGCCCACACCAATACAATAAACGCGCAACTTATAGGCCTTAGCTATTTCGAGTGCCGTACTCGGGTCAATCAGACCGGTATTATTCACCCCATCGGTAAGCAAAATAATGATTTTACTTTTGGCTTTAGAGTTGCGCAATCTATCTACTGCCGTTGCTAAACCCATTCCAATAGCTGTGCCATCTTGCAACATCCCGCTTTTCATAGCATCAATTTGTTCCTTCACAATGTTATGATCAATGGTAATGGGGCACTGGGTAAAACTCTCACCCGAAAAAATAACCAAACCAATTCTGTCATTCGCACGTTTGTCCACAAAATCAATAGCTACTTTTTTGGCTGCTTCTATTCTATTGGGTTTTAAATCTTCGGCCATCATACTACCCGAAACATCGATGGACAATACAATATCAATCCCATCGCTATCTACAGATTCACTTATATTACTGCTTTGTGGTCGCGCCAAAGCTACTACCAAGGCCACAAATGCAATACTGCGCAACAACACAAGGGCTGGACGAAAACGCAGTCGAAAAGAGGGTTTCTGAGCGCTAATAAAGTGCAAACTAGTGAGTCTAAAACTGGGTTGTTGCTTGGCTTTCTGTTTCCACTGCCACCATAATATTATGGGCAATAGAATCAATAACAAAAAATAATACGGTTGGGCAAAACTCAAATGCTGCCCATCGAACAATGCTTGTATCATTTGATAGCTGTTTGAGAATTGTGGGTCATTTCTTCTTTAGGCGCTGAAACCTTTACAAAATCAAGGGCCAATTGCATGGCTTCAATATGCTCTTCAGGCAAGGGATTTGCTTTGGCAAATTTTGCCAAATCTGCAGCTTCCAAAAGTGGTTTGAGTGAATTGCGGAACATGGCCATTTCGCGATGCTTTTTTGCTTTACGCAACAATTCATCTGTGGTCAATTCCATTGCATTTGTCTTAAAGCGCTGCTCAATATAATGCCGCACTATTTCGCTCAATTCGGTATAATAATCCTTTACCTTATCTTGCTGCCAAAGCTCCTTTTTATCCAATTCATGCAACAAACGCAAACTACGCTGGTGGTAGGTTTCGGCCAATTCAGCTACTTGCTCATTAGCTTTATTTTTCCTTTTGTTCAGCACATACACTACTAAAAAAGCTGTAACAATAATGGTCAACAAAACAACCAAAATCAAAGGCCAATTATCCAACCAGCTCGATTGTATTGCAACAATATTCTTTATGGCTTTAAATTCTTTGCTGGTATCAACAACTACTGTATTCACCATCAATCTGAAGGAGTCAGAAAACAAGGAATCTAGCCTACCGTTTTTATGGATGGACAAAAACTGAAAACGTGGAATAAGAAAACTTCCCGAATCAAAGCCTGTAATCAATAAGCGCTGTTTGTAGGTCACCACTGCTCCATTTCTTTGGGTGTCAATTTTTCCTTTCTCCACTATTTCAAGTGTATTGAAAGTATCGGGGAAGCTGGCCCAGCGCAGCTTTACTTGGGTAGTATCCACGGTAGCGCTCACAAAGTAACGCAGCTGATCGCCCAATACAATTTGTTGTGCGTCAATTTTTGCATCAATTATTTTCGATTGCGCACCAACCTTTGAAAACAAAAAAAGAGGTGTCAGCAAAACAAAAATGGCGTTAATCATCCTTTTGTACATAGCTATTTTTCTATCTTCCTTTAAAATAAGTCTGTAATGATTTTACGTAATCTTGATCGGTACGAATACTCAACCATGAGGCGCCACTTTTGGTAAATGCTTGACTGTAGTTGCGCCTATTATTTTCAAAAGTATAGGTATAACGCTGACGCAATTGCGCATCGCTTGTATCGATCCAATGGTCGATGCCTGTTTCGGCATCCTGAACTTGGACCAAACCCAATTGGGGAAGTTCTTTATCAGAAGCATCGTAAACATGTATGCCTACTAAATCATGCTTCCGAGCAGCAAGCATCAGGGCCTTATCCAATAATGGGCTAACAAAATCACTCATCAAAAAGGCAATTGTCTTTTTTTTGAGAACCGAATTTAAAAACGCTAAGGGCACTGAAACATCGGTACCACTATTGGGAGAGGCTTCGATAGTCAACAACTCACGAATAATGCGTAGAATATGGCTTTTCCCCTTTTTGGGCGGAATATAGCGTTCGATTTTATCACTAAAAAAAACAACACCCACTTTATCGTTGTTAGTTGCAGCAGCAAAAGACAATACTGCACACAATTCGGTAATCAACTCACGCTTTAATCGTATAGATGTACCAAATAAAGAACTGCCGCTAATGTCTACCAAAAGCATTACCGTCAATTCTCTTTCTTCTTCAAAAACTTTTACAAAGGGATGAGAAAACCGGGCGGTAACATTCCAATCGATTGACTTCACATCATCGCCAGGGGTATATTCGCGAACCTCGCTAAAAGACATACCACGCCCCTTGTATGCCGAGTGATATTCACCTGCAAAGATGTGATTGCTCAATCCTTTCGTCTTAATTTCGATACGTCTAACACGTTTAAGAATTTCTGCGCTTGTCATATTCTTGATTCAAAATCGAGTACTAGTCTATTATTTTAGTGGGCTGAGCTAAATCATTTCTTTCGCAACATGATCGTGCATCGCTCAGGAAAATTAATTGTATCAAAGTAAACAACCAAATGAAAACAGGATCTATTAGGCTATGCATTGGTTAATGATCTCTGCCATTTTTTGACCACGTTCTTGTGCTTGTTCTTCTGTCCAAGCTAGGCTTATGGCTGATGAAATACAGCGGCTCATAATAGCGTCTGAAGCCTCAAAAGTTTTATTGGCTTGCTGTATAATAGCTTCTTTTTGCTCTGTTGGGATACGGTTTAAAAATGCTGCATTCTTAAGATGATCCCACTTGCGGATATAATGCCAATTATTATCAAACCAATAAGGATTGCCACCTATACCTGCTTCGGCCAAAGCGCTCGCAACATGGGCAGCTTGGGTGGCTGTTGGCAAAAAGAAAGACAAAAATGAACCCGTATCACCAGCCTCATCTGGAATTCTTCTAAATTGGATACCTGGAATATGCTTAAGGCAATTGAAAATAATTTGATGATTACGCTTTTGCAGCGTTAAAAATGAATCAAGTTTTTTAATCTGAGCTAAACCTACAGCAGCATGCAATTCAGATATTCTAAAATTATAGCCCAAATAAGGATGCAAATCAGCGCCCCTGTCTTTACCATAATGATCATGACCATGGTCGGAGTATTGGTCACATTTTTCGGCTAATTGAGCATCATTTGTTAACACTACTCCCCCTTCACCACAGGTCATGATTTTCACAAAATCAAATGAAAAAGTACCCATATCACCTATTGTCCCTAATTGCTGGCCTTTATATGTACCTCCAATGGCTTGACAAGCATCTTCGATTAAAAATAAATCATGCTTTGTACAGAGAACTTTCAATTCATCAAGCTGAGCCATGCTACCACACATATGCACCGGCATGATAGCTTTTGTTTTGGTAGTAATCGCCGCAGCTACAGCATCAGGATTTAAGGTTAAACTATCATCAACATCCACCAAAACAGGTATAGCACCTACACTAACAACAGCTTCAAAACTGGCCACAAATGTAAATGTTGGAATAATCACTTCATCACCAAAACCTATGCCCAATGCGGCTAAGGCCGTTGTGAGTGCAGCAGTACCACTACTTACTAATTGGGCATTTTTAGTTCCAAAATATTTACAAATTTCTTGCTCAAGTTCCCTTGCTTTCCAAATTCCTTTTCGAGGGGCATCGAAACCATAACGCATCAAAATGCCAGTTTCTAAAACATCATTTACTTCTTTGCGCTCTTCGGCGCCAAACAATTCGTATCCGGGCATTATTGTTTTTAAATTAATTGAGAAACAAAAATAAACTTTAAGATTGGACAGAAAAACTCGAAATAATTAAAGTTTTCTGAAAATAAAAAAAATAGCCTCACAATATGTAAGGCTACTTTTGATTTGTTCACTAAACTACTAACTATTTTTTATTAACGCGGCTACCTGGAGCTGTAACGTTTGATTCTGCATCTGCAGGTTCGTTATCTTCAGTAGCTTCATTAACTTTTAAGTTTTGTTGGTCATCAATATTACCTGGTTTGCTGCTATCATAAAGGATGCGGCTTTTTGAATCATCTTTTACGATTCTGAATTGGGTACGGCGGTTTAATTGACGACCTTCTGGATTGTCCTTGCCATTTGGAGTGGTATTGGGTGCAGCAGGAACTACTTTACCTAATGCCTTTGGTAACATTCTTGCAGCGTCAATTCCATTACTTTTTAAATACTCAACTACAGATTCAGCGCGAGCTTGACTAAGTTTTTCATTGTATTTATCATCACCTTTTCCGTCAGTATGAGAGTAAATTTCAACACTCAATGAAGGATTGTCTTTCATGAAATTAATCAAAGTATCTAAAGAAGCAGCTGATTCTGGACGAAGCGTTGCTTTGTCAAAATCGTAGTAAATATTGTGTACTTCAAAAGGTTGATTTTTTACGATTTCATCAAGGTAAATGGTTACATCAACATCATCATCTGGATCAGTACGTTTTACCTCAGAAGTATTAACATTAATACGTGAAGAAGTGTAACCAGATTTATCAGCAGTAATCACATAATTATGACCACGACCTGTGTTGAAAGAGAATTTACCATCTGGAGAATCGAAAGTTTTCAAATCACCTGTTTCGTCAAGCATTTTAACAACAGACTCATTAGCAGGCTCACCACTTGCGCGGTAAACAACACGACCAATTGCTTTTAATTTGGGTTCTGATTGTACTCTCCAAATGTCATCGCAACAAGTTGGATTTTTCAAAGCGATAGAACCAATACGATTGGAAACTAAATAAGCATCTGGTTTACCAACTGGGTCTTTGATATAGTAAATATCATCTGCAGGACTATTGATTGGATATCCTAAATTTTGAACACCTGTGTAACGTGAAGGTCCACCAGTTGCTGCAAAAATATCGAATCCACCGAAACCTTCTAATCCATTAGAAGAGAAATAAAGTTTGTTGACACGAGAATCATAATATGGTGTCTGCTCATCTAAGGTAGTATTGATTTGCTTACCTACATTCTGAGGACGACGGTAAGTATTTTTTACGGGGTCATAGATAGAGTACCAAATATCATATCCACCACGGCTTTGAAGTTTACGGTTTGAAGAAAAGAACAAAACTTCTTTTTTACCTACTTTAGCGATACAAGGATGAGTGTTTGAACCTTCTTCATTAATACCTTCACCTAACTCTTTAGGTTCTTTCCATTGGTGCTTTAGGGTATCCCAATTAGATACTAAAATTTTACAAATAACACGGTTGGAGTCAAAATCTTCTTTACAACGAGTGAAATAGAATCTATCTCCACCGGGACTGTACACGCCGTTACCAACATGAGCACGTGGATTGTTAAAGTTACCATCTTTAAATTCTAAAGCCCATTGGAAAGAATCCACATCAGCAACAAATTTTTGCTTAGTTGAGGTCATAAAACGAGACATCATTGCTCCAGGATTACGCTTACCTAATTGCAATACCTCATTAGGCTTCATTGTAGAAAACAACAATGCTGTATCACCCAATGGATAAGGCGCATACTCTGTGTAAGATGAGTTGACATTAGGTCCAGCGTTTTTAATAGTGAAAGGCTCTGGACTATTAATTGATCTTTGGGCCATTTCGCAACCTCTTATTTCAACCAAAGCTTGCTTTTTGGCTTTCTTAAGTGTTTTTGGATTATCTGCAATGAATTGGTTGAAAGCAACAATTGCTTCGCTGTACTTTCCCTGCATTTTCAGCATTACAGCTTCTTTGTATTTAGCTTCGGGATATAATTTTTTAGCTGCAGCATAGGCTTCTTGAAAATAGTTCGCTGCTTGAACATAATCTCTAGTTATACCACAGCATTCTGCTAATTGATAAGTAAGGTAAGGCAAGCGAGGTTGCTCTTGCTTCAGTTGTTTGTAATAATCAATAGCATTGAAATAACTACCATCTCTAAACAAGTCATCTGCCCATTTGAGTTTTTTGTCGTAAGGCAAATCCTTAACAGGATCATTAGCCTTATTTCTATACTTATCTTTTGCCATGTCCTGAGCTTGAGCATCATTTTGGGATACAGCCATAATTGTTGCCAGTACAAAGAGAAGCCAGTTTTTTCTCATATCGTTTGTTCGTTATTATTCTTGTAAATGTATAAAAGTATGTGAGCCTACTAAAGAAACTCGTTTTGTTTTTTATTAGTTTGTATTAAAATCTAGAGCAAGGATAAGCCATGCTACGTGCTGCTCTTATTGGATTTAAACCAATATAGCTAAGCGCAATCTCGAAACCACCTCTGCCATTAGATACTGTATTCAAAGATGAGGTATTGTAATCATAAGCTACCCCAACACGAAAACCTTGGAATTGAACGCCAGCTGTTACCATAATGGCGTCACTGTTGCGATACCATCCACCAAGAAAAATACTAGGCGCAAGTGCTTTCACTTCAGGATCATTACCCACAATATAATTAAACTCATTACCAGCAATAATTTCAGTGCTTGCAGATTGTGTTTGGTATAAAACAGCTGGGCGAAGACTTAAGCGATCGCCAGTGTAAATAATTGCACCCGCTTGAGCAGACATACGCATACCTAGACCTACATCACTATTTTTTGTTTTGTTAATAGACTCTTGAGGCTGATTAAGATTATTTCCTGCAACACCCAATGTGTAGCTAACATTATCATTTATTCTTTGCGAAAAGGCGATACCAGCGTTTACAGTAGCGTAACGAACAGGAGATCCATTTAATTGTGTGTTTGAAGGACCGGTAAATCCGCCATTTTTGAATTGGTCACCGTAGTACAAACGACTTAAATCTATAGATTTAGAAGTGTATCCACCTTGCAAACCAACAGTCAAAGTTTTGTCGTTCTCTAATCCAAGAGATTTATGATAAGCAAGAGATAACAAACCAGAGAAATTACTCAAGTTGCCATCACCAGCGATATCATTATATAGTTGAATTCCTCCAGCAAGATTATCATCACCACTAATTTCAGGAACGATAGGCGCATCAGCTGAAACAGCAATTGTACGATAAGCAGCCTGACCTAAAACACTTCTCCATTGGTCACGATAAATAGCAGAAGCGCGGAGCGGACCATCAAATGCACCAGTGAAAGCTGGATTGAGAAGTAGAGGAGTAGCATTAAACTGAGTAAAATGCACGTCTTGAGCTATGGCGCATGAGGCACTGATAGCTAATGCAGCAGTAAGGCTAACTCTTTTGATGATGTTTTTCTTTGTCATGGTTTCTTCCTTAAAAAATATTACTACAAAAATGTTTACTATTTTTATTATTAAATTAACGAACAATCGTTGTACAGCATAGTAAAATCAAGGCTTACAGCAAATGTAATTTAACTTTTTATTGCCTAAAAAGCACCCTTTTCTTACGCAACTGCGGTTCAAAATACAGCTTTTTTTGAAAGTTGCAATGAAAAGTTGAATATTTTTTCTTTCAACTTATTTAACAACACCCAAAATACAGCGGTATAATTCGATTTTTTCGAAAATAATGTTCCCTTTTAAAGACTACACAAGCAAAATAATGGTTGGGTAATACCTCTAAGGAATTTCAAAATTAGTTTTTTTTCTTTGCGAAGCAATTCTTTTACAAAAATAAATATCATTCAAAGGACGCAGATTTTTTTTAACGGACTTACAATGTTCAATAGTTCCAAAAAATCCTCAACAATAGTTTTACATTTGCGCATCCACATTTATCAAAACCAACATGGCAAAAAGCGCTTCTAAAAATATTAGTTCTACTGCAGAAAAAAACAAAACGGCTA
>JAXITL010000075.1:0-8820 GCA_034680125.1 Chitinophagaceae bacterium | reverse complement strand
CAATTCTATGTTCAAAATGCTGCAAGACCATTTGCAATTTGCTAATTTCTGCCTCGGGTAATACTAAAATTATCTCCGCTTGGGGAATTGCTTTTGCAAATGCTGCAATGGTATAATACAAAATCGGTTTACCCTCTATTTCTAAAAATTGCTTGGGCAAAGCCATTCCCATCCTTGTGCCTTGTCCACCAGCTACAATGACTACAAATATGGGTGTTGAAAGATGATTCATAGGAGGCTAAAAATAGGGTGTACAATTGTATCCGCTGAAAGGTATAAAGAAATTTAACACAGTAAAGCTAAAAAGCCAAAAGGTCGTTTGCTCCAATAGAACAAACAACCTTTTGATAAGGAAATATATAAAAAGCTACTTAAGCTAATTTGTTAATCGCTACAACGATACCTGATTTAAGGTTCGAAGCTTTGTTTTTGTGGATGATGTTGCGTTTAGCCAATTTATCAATCATCGAAACAATCTTAGGCAATTCTGTAGTTGCTTCAGTTTTGTCGGTCATTGCTAAAAGTTTACGAATAGCGTTACGAGTAGTTTTTCCGTAATAACGGTTTCTGTCGCGGCGTTTTTCGCTCTGTCTTACATCTTTTTTGGTTGCTTTATGATTAGCCATTGCTATTAAATACTTTTTGTAATTTTTTAATTTCGGATGGCAAATGTAGGATTTTTATTTTATTCCAAACAATTTATTTATTTTTTCTGCCCGCCGCTTCTTCTATGCTATTCGCAATCAACAGTTTTAAAGTTTGCTGATTTTTTGAACGTCCATCATTTTATTGTTGAGACTTACTTGGACAAAATAGTTACCGGCCGATAGGTTCCCGATATTTTCCGATACGGTAAATTCATTTTGCTTGATTTCCTGTGTTGATTGTACCTGTACTTTACCCAAAATATCCACTATACGGATCGTTAAAATGCCTTTGTTGGTATTTAAATGGCCATAAATATTCAGTATTTCGTTTGTAGGGTTAGGGAAGCAAATCAAATGGATTACTGCATCTTTTAAAGTGGCCATGCTTGTGGGAATAGGGTAGCTTACCGTTGCCGAATCAGCGATGCCTAGGCCAAGATTATAATATGTGCCTGAAGGCGTACTTTGTAATTTGCTGGGGCGCACCATATAAAATTTCAGTCCGTCTTTGCCTACCGTATCTTTAAAAGTTGTTCCAGCAATGAGCCCCGAGAGTTTTGTATATTTTCCATAAAGGCTATCGGCACGGTATACGTAGTAACCGATAACGGTTGGATCAGTAGAGGCTGTCCAAGTGATGGTTGCCCCTTTTTTAGCGATTGGGCTTATGCTTATGTTTTTGGCTGGTTTGATGTAATCGCTGCGCAGGCTAAGGTCGCCCATTAAGGCAATATGAACGGCTCCATACATATAGCCCAGGGGTGTATAGGTTCCCCCGATATTATTTTGGGTGATTAGTGCACTGTAGCCAATATTTTCGCCTAATGCCATGTGGTGGAAAAACCAATTGGGTCGACCCGCCCAGCAAGAGCTCAATGCTGGTTCGCTACAGCATAAGGGTGCGCGCAAGAAATTGTTTTGACTGTCCCAATCGCCAAAATAACTACCAAATAAAACGGTGAAAATGCCTTTTTGTTTTTTGGTGGTAAAATCAGTTGTGGTACCTACGCCGCCACAACTTGAATAAGATCCGCCACCGCAACCAAATGCCCATTGATAAGCAGAATCGTTAAGGGTAGTCATAAAGTCAGCTGCCTTGATATTTTCGCGTCCAATCAATTGCGGAAAATTGCGCCAAGCATTTGCCGCAAAGGCCTCGCCACTGAAGGCGCCAAAATTATCGTCTACCAAAGCTTTGCGGCTTACATATAGGGAGTCCATTTTGTATTTATGTGCCTTGTACAAGTAGTTTTTCATCATGTTTACTTCGCTTTTGGCAAACAAAGGCATATTGGCAAAGTCAATTCGGCTAACCTGCAATTCTATAGCCGATGGAGGAATGGTTTGATCCCATTTGCCATCTCCGGGAATATTTTTATTCTGCGCTCTAGAGGCCGAGGTCGCATTATTGACTATGGCATCTGTCCAAACATCATTCATTTCGCCATAGAACATATCTGCTGGCCAAGCGCCTAAATGGTCGGGATGCGCATCTGGATTGAGTTCTCCACTATAGGGTACGGCAATATGGCCCAAAATCAATACAGATTGTACATCGGGTAGGCTAGCATAGTATTGTTTGATTTGTTTTCTAATGATACTATCGGGTGTACTGCGTGGCGCGTTGAATCGAACAATCGCCCAGCCGTCAGCACTTAAATCCTTCATTAAATTGTTGATCTCTACTGCACAGGAATCCCTAAATAAAGTGTCTACCACCAAAATCAATGTTCCTCTGTTGTGTATTGCAGGTGCATTGATACCGGCATAAATATAGCCAGCAGCAGCCGCAATACCTCCTGTATTGAACACCTTGTATTCGTAGGCCGAATCACTAACCACACTAAGGTCAGTGTAAAAAGTATCGACCGTTGTGCCTAGCGTTGTCCAAAAGCTAGCAAACTTGGTTTTACGTTGAATATTATATTGGGTAGTACCTGATATTTTTTTCCAATTGAGGCTAATTTTAGGTGGTGCAGTTTGCACGAGCGCCTCTAATTGTATGCCATAGTCTGCGGCCGTTTGAGCCTTTGTAGAAAAAGAACAGTAGAGCAAAATAGTCAGCGCAATTAAGTAGTTTTTAAAGGTCATTTAGAGCTGTTTTAAAGGATGTTTATTACATTATTTATTGCCTTCAGGGGCTTTCCCGTCCTGCAATTCTAATACAGGAATTAAATTGTTGACAAATCTCCATTTGCCATTACTCCAGCGTAATCCATTGTATTGGCCTGTGGGTACAAAAGTATATTTTCGGTTAGGATCATTGATTTGCGAAGCAATATCATCGAATAAAATGGCTTTTTGCTCTTGATCCCAGTTCATCCCAATACTTACCCCTTTTTTATATTCTAAAATAAAACGATTGACTCCTTGGCTTGGGTTTTTTTCGGAACCAATAGCAAAAATGGGTGCACCAAATGTGGGGCCTTTGTCTGTAAAAATGAGTGGGTCAATAAATTTTTTGGTGCTGATTGGGTTGCCATCATTAATGCCCAAAAGGCAGTAAACGGGCTCGTCATCCACCTTTTTGGTGATGATATTGTAGATTAAACCTCCAATCCATTCCCTTGGTCCAAAAACCTTGTCTTCGTCTGTTTTGCTGAGTAAATCTGAATTATCATACAAGGGGGTAAGTTTCAACTCCTCACTATTCATTTGTATGGCCGCATAATAGCGCAAACGAACATCTGTATAGGCAATCGGCCAATTGAAAATTCTAAAATGCTTATCCTCTGGGTAGATTAGGTTTATTGTTTTTTGAAGGCTATCGAATGGATAATTAAAGGAGCCCGGTATTTTGAGGGTGCGAATTAATTGCTTTACGAATGCCTCGCAGTATTCTGTTCGAAAGTCTGGGATAGGGGTGTAAAACATAGAATCTGCCGAACGTACAAGTGAATCTTCCATTTTGCGCAGCATAGCCATATTATCCATTCTATCAGACTGGGCATTGGAAAAGAGGGGTGTCATCACAACACACATTAACAACAAAAAAATAAATCTTCTACAGTTTTTCTTTTGCATTCTATCAAATCAATTTTACCAAATATAGCAAGAAATACGAAATGCCAAAAGCGGCAGTGTTTATAAACATTTTATACACGATTAGCCATAAATATCCTTGTGGCTATTTTTTCAGAAATAAAAACAAATTACTTTCGTTGCTCAATTCGATTAAATTGCCCCGTTTATAGGGTGTTTTACTGATTTTCTAAAACCAAAATTGAATGCCCATTCTGCAACAAATTTTTTTCCTGCTGGTATTAGGTGCCGCCTCTTTTCTTTTTTATAAAAAGATAAAAAGCATCCGCCGAAATATTTTTTTAGGTCGACCAAAAACTTTTGCTGGCGATTCTGCTCAACGTTGGAAGAACGTTTTGCTTTTAGCTCTTGGACAGAAAAAAATGTTTAAAAAATGGACGCCTGCAGTGTTACACTTTTTTGTGTATGCCGGTTTTATCATTATCAATGTAGAGATGCTGGAGATCATACTGGATGGCATTTTGGGAACGCATCGCCTATTTGCACCTATGTTGGGTGGCTTGTATCCAATCCTCATTGGTTGTTTCGAAGTGTTGGCCGCAACAGTTTTAATAGCCTGTGTGTTCTTTTTGATTCGCCGCAATGTGATGAAGCTCAAAAGGCTCAATCAGGTTGAATTGGAGGGCTTTCCCAAAAGCGATGCCAATCTTATTTTGATTATCGAAATCGTCTTGATGTCTTTATTGCTCATCCTTAATGCTACGGATTTGCAGTTGCAAGCGATGGGCTCTGAACACTATACCCATACGGGTTCTTATTGGATATCTGGTTTGATAGCGCCATTATTTAATGGCATGAGCGAAGGCGCTTTGATAGGTCTAGAACGCAGCGCTTGGTGGTTGCACATCATTGGTGTTTTAGCTTTTTTAAATTATCTGCCTTATTCCAAACACCTCCATATTGTTTTGGCTTTCCCTAATGCTTATTATGCCACGCTAGAGCCTGTTGGTGAAATCAAGAATATGCCTACGGTGCAAAATGAAGTGCTGTATATGATGGAACCCGACAAAGCACCTACGGATATCGACCCCAATGCTGCTCCGCAACGTTTTGGTGCCAAAGATGTGATGGATTTGAGCTGGAAAAATTTGATGGACGCCTATTCTTGTACCGAGTGTGGACGCTGTACAGAAGCATGTCCCGCGAATATTACAGGCAAAAAATTGTCGCCACGAAAAATAATGATGGACACCCGCGATCGTCTTGAGGAAGTGGGTAAAAATATAGATGCCAATGGCAGTTTTGTGGACGATGGCAAATCATTGGTACACGATTATATCACTAGTGAAGAATTGCGTGCCTGCACTACTTGTAATGCTTGTGTAGAAGCTTGCCCCGTAAGCATTAGCCCCTTAGATATTATTGTAGAAGCACGCCGTTACTTGGTGATGGAAGAAAGCAATAGCCCTCAGGAGTGGAATATGATGTTTAGCAATATCGAAAACAATATGGCGCCCTGGAAAATGAGCCCTGATGAAAGAGATAAGTGGGTGGAGGAAATGGCTTAAGAATGGTAAATGTTTAGTGTTGAATGTTGAATGATTTTTTCGATGCAGTCTTTGAATTATGCACGCGTAGTGCGCAGAAAATTGTTAGCGATTGTAGATTCTTTGAGTTTGGAACAACTCAATCAAATACCTATTGGCTGTAACAATAATATTGCATGGCATTTGGGTCATTTGGTAGTGAGTTCTCCATTGTTGTGCTATGTGCGAACAGCTGTAGATGCTGAGCGGATAGTGCCTTTTGCAGATCGATATAGAAACGGAACAAAGCCAGAGGCCTGGATTGAGCAAAGTGAAATTGATGAATTGAAAGCTTTATTATGGACCACCATAGAAACGATCGAAGAAGATTATAAACAAGGGCTTTTTAAGAAAACAGAAGCTTACAGCACCCATACTTTTGGCTTGATGCTGCATAATATTGAAGATGTTTTAGCATGTTGTGCGCTGCACGATACCCTGCATCTGGGCAATGTGATGATGATGAAAAAGATGCTTGAGGTATAGCATTATTGTATAAAATATTGTAAAGAAAAAATTGACCATGCATATAAAATCAATGGCCGAATATATGGCCGAAGGAACACAGCCAGAAGTATTGTTTTGGGTAGGATGCGCCGGTAGTTTCGACCAACGCGCACAGAAAATAACCAAAGCCTTCGCTACTATTTTAGATAAAGTGGGCGTGAGTTTTGCCATCTTGGGTAAAGAAGAAATGTGCACGGGCGACCCTGCACGCCGCTCGGGCAATGAGTTTTTATTTCAGATGATGGCCTACAACAATATTGCTGTTTTAAACGGCTATGGCATCAAGAAAATAGTAACCGCTTGTCCGCATTGCTTCAATGTATTCAAAAATGAATATCCTGCTTTGGGTGGTACTTATGAAATCATCCACCATACCACCTTCATCAACCAATTGATTAATGAAGGTAAAATTGTGATGAAAGAGGGCGGTGCTTTTAAAGGCAAAAAAATTACTTACCACGATAGTTGTTACCTCGGTCGTGCCAACGGTATTTATGAAGCTCCACGCGAAGTCTTAGAAGCATTGGATGTGGAATTAGTAGAAATGAAACGTTGCAAAACCAATGGTCTATGCTGTGGTGCCGGTGGTGCACAGATGTTCAAAGAGGATGAGGCTGGTGCAACACGTATTAATTTTGAACGCTCGGAAGAAGCCGTCAACACAGGCGCTTCGGTGATTGCAGCCAACTGTCCATTCTGCACAACGATGCTCATGGATGGCGTTAAAAACAAAGAACAAGAAGACAATATTCAGGTATTAGACATTGCTGAAATGGTGGTGCAAAGTATGCAATAAGCATAAAGGCCTTTAAGAAAAAAGCCCCATCAATTTTTTTTGATGGGGCTTTTTGATGGATCGATTATTTTGTTTGAATTAGGGCATTAAAGTAACTTTTCCATTCTTCATCATTTAAAAGAATTGATAGAGAGGAGAAATTGCTTTGATCTGTGGTTTTAGGATACAGGCCTTTGATGGCTGTAAACTTTGCTATATCGCTTTCTAAATTACTGACCATTTTTTGGCCTTGTTCGCTACTGAAACAATTACGTTTTGTCGCCTCAAGAATCAAGCCTAATTTTTCATTTTCCGTCCTTTTAGCAACAATACTATTGTTTAGTTTTGAAAAATTGAGTGCTGTAATTTGCCCCTTACAATCGCTATTCTCTATGCTCGGTTGACTGTTATTTCCTAATGGAGCATTTGTCGTTATGCGGCTCTCAGTGGTTTTATTGGATTCATTATCAAACACAATGTTTTCAATGAATTTAGGTTTACTGGTGTCTTGTAGGGCTATTGGCGCGGTTTTTGTTGTATCGATGGCTGTGCTGGCAACAATTGGTTCTTCGGTTTTGGCTGCTAGCTCCACTTCAGATTGTACTGCCTCTTTGGTCTTTTCAGCAGGTGTTTCTATTGTCTTTTCGAATGGCTTTTCGATTGTCCGATTTGTTTGGCTCAGAACCTCCGGCAAATGGTCATCTGCTATATCGTTATGAGGATTCAAATAGAAGTTTTGTTCTACATCATACAAGGCAAAAGCATCCTCTTTTTTTTGAAGCACAAATGCCCTTTTCCCATTTTCGGGTACCAGGATATTAAATTGCAAGGGAGGAAATTCATTTTGCTGAAATAAGATTTCAATATTTAATGGCCCTGGCGCCAATCGTGAAAGTAGTGCATAATTTTTGCCATAACGGGGCATCATTACACCCTCTACCTTTGTATAGATGGGTGTTTTTTTATCGCCTTGTATATACACGTAAGAGAATTCCTGACCCAATACAGCACTACATGGGTAAAGAATGAATAGAGCAATGATGAATAAAATGGATCTTGTTTTTTTGTTGTGATTCATGGTGTTTTTTTATTCCATTTCTATCAAAATAGCACCTTTTTCTACAGCAGTTTTTTCTTCTGCTTTAATCGACTTAATGGTAGCAGGAGCAGAGGCTTTTAATACATTTTCCATTTTCATGGCTTCGAGAATCAACAGTGCATCGCCTTTGTTTACTTGTTGTCCGGGCTCTACTAGTATTTTAAGGATCATGCCCGGCATTGGTGCCTTTAAGGGTGCCGCCTTTTGCATCGCACTTAAGTTGATACCCATTTTGTCTAACAAAATATCAATGTCTTCTTTAATCAATAAAGTATAGCGCTGACCATTTATTTTCAGTACCAGTTCTTTATTGTCTTTGTCTATTTTTTCTATTTGAGCCGTGTAGCTTTTATGGTCTATCAAGATGCTTGCTTGACCATTTGCTTGCCATTGGATATCGGCATTAATGGGTTGCTCATTAAGATACCATTCATTATTGTGCTTCTGAATATCAAGGGCATTTTGGCCGTTTACGGTTATCTGCATAATTTCTAATTAAAAATTCTTTGCGAAAATAAGCATTTTTTAAGCCGGTAGTATCGAAATATTCCCTTCTTCGTTGAGGTAAAGTAGCTCTTTTTCTATCATTGTTCTGATCAGTTGCGTTGTGCTTGCACCATCTTGTCCGATGAGATACAATAACTCATTTAAGGGTAAAGCACGATGTGTTTGTACTGCAAGTATTATTTGTTGTTGCAATTGTATTGGATTTGTTTCGCTTGTTTTTCCTGCCAAGCAAACCCAACAATGGTCACATTTACTATTGGTTTCCTCATCGAAATATTCCAATATTATTTGGTTGAGGCATTTGGTTTTATTATTTAAAAACCCAATCATAGCATCTGTTCTTTGTTGGTGTTGATCACGCAAACGACGAATGCGTTTATGATTCAATATTAATTGTTGGCTATCTACCCTGTAATGATGAAAGTAAAGCTGAGGACCTTCTTTGGCTTCTTGAAAATGGATAATATTCATTTGGTGCAATTGCCCCAAAGCCATGATCACATCCTCTTTTTTCATCCGTAAATGCCTTGCCAATCCCAGTATATGCACGGTGCTTGGGTAGTGGTAGATGCCGCTATATAAACGAAGTAGTCCGGTAGAAACTAAGGACAGTATTGGATATCGTTGGTTTATATCATCTAATATCGTTCTGTCTGCCAAAAATTGAACCGTAGCGGGTCTAAATAAAGACTCACTAAGTGTCCATAAGTTTTCTTG
>JAXITL010000074.1:0-8859 GCA_034680125.1 Chitinophagaceae bacterium | reverse complement strand
TTGGTGTTGCAATACAAGACTGCCGCCCACAAATAAAAAATCAACCTGGGCATCTTGGCAATCTTGCGCAAACTGCTCCATTTTATTCGGCGAAACTTTATCTGGGTCTATCAAAACAGCAAAACCATGTTTGTTGTTTTCTTTGAACGACTGCAGTTGTTGTAAAACTTTTCCCACTTTCATAAGTACAGCCGCGAAGGTATAGAAAAGGCAGCATAATTATAATTTGCGCTGCCTTTGGATTCTAGCTCCGAAGGAAATCATTTTTGTAGTAAATCTCTGATTTCGACTAATAATTGCTCCTGACTAGGGCCTGATCTTGGAGCAGAGCAACAATTGAAACACTCTGAAAGGGAAGCTGAAAGATTGTCCCAGAAAAAGGCAAAATTCGAAAAGAAAATGAAAATAGAGCATAAAGTTGCTGAACCAAGCGGGCAAAGAAGTTGAGGCAGAAAAAATACGTCTTGAAAACCTTTAAGGTCAAAAAGTGGCAGTTGAACAATGTTTATTTTTTAAGCTATTGAAATAGTCTGTTCAAGCAAATGGGGTAATTGTAAAAACAGCTCTTCGTTTTTTTTAATGAAAATTAGCGTCAAGGCTATAACAAAATCGATTGTTCCGCGTTATTTTGCAACAATTGTGGATTTCAAAACCAAGCACATAGTATTCCTATTTTATTTCCTTTTTATAGCATTGAGCAGCCAAGCTCAAACGCCAAAAGAGGAAGAAAATCGTGTGCCTGCTATTGTGGTGGGTGCAGATACTTTTGCCTTTATTTACCTAAATGAAGTGTTGATTTACGAAAACCTTACACCAGCACAAAGACGAAAACTGAATCGACAGGCTAGGCGCCAAGAACGCCGCCAAGAAAGAGATGACGCTGCATTTGTACGGCTCCGATACAACGTTTATAAAGTCTATCCCTATGCCAATACAGCAGCCTATTTATTAAGGGATGTACATGCAAAATTGGCTAAACTTCCTGATGAAAAAAGTAGAAAAAAATACATAAAAAATATTGAGAAAGAATTGAACAAACGTTTTAAAGGCGAGTTACAAGAATTTACTATTTCGCAAGGCATCGTGTTGGTGAAACTCATCAACAGGCAAACGGGGCGTAGTTGTTTTGATATAATTCAAGAGGTAAAAGGGGGCTTTAATGCAGTGGTGTGGCAAGGTGTGGCACTCGTATTTAGCAATAATTTAAAACGAGAATATGAACCAAATGGCAAAGACCAAGAAATTGAAGGCATTGTTCAAGAAATAGAAGCCAGAATTAGAGCGCAAGCGGCCATTAAAAAGAATTAAACGCAACATGATTTTTATAGATACACATACCCATCTTTACGATGAAGCATCCACCGAGTTGCAAGACCAACATATTCAACGAGCGATGGCCGCTGGTGTTACTAAAATGTTTATGCCCAATTGTGACAGCACCACAATCCACCCTATGATGGCTATTGCTGAGCGATTTCCCAACAATTGTTTTCCCATGATAGGATTGCATCCTTGCTATGTGAAAGAAAATTTTCGAGATGAATTAGCGATTGTTGAGCAGCAATTAGCGCAACATAGCTTCTCGGCCATAGGCGAGGTGGGCTTAGATTTTTATTGGGATCGGAATTTCGACAAGGAACAAAAAATTGCTTTTGAACAACAGATTGATTGGGCCATTGCGCTAAAATTGCCTGTCATCATTCACTCGCGCTCCTCCACTAAAGAATGCATCGATATCATCAAGCGCAAACAAAATGGAAGTCTGGTCAGTTTGTTTCATTGCTATAGCGGGACAGCAGAGGAGGCGCAAGAGATAGTTGCCCTTGGTGGTTATTTAGGAATAGGTGGGGTAGTGACCTACAAAAAAACAAATTTGCCCGAGTTGCTTCTTACAATACCCATCGAGCATATTGTTTTGGAGACAGATGCACCCTATTTAGCTCCGGTACCTTATCGGGGTAAGCGAAATGAAAGCAGCTATATTCCTATCATTGCCGACAAAATAGCCGAGGTTTATCAATTGCCTTTAGAAACCATAGCAGCCATTACGAGCGCAACAGCCCAAAAAATTTTTCAATAACAAATGGTAGATTGCTTACATTTGCAGCCCTTCAAAGAAAACGTTTAAGGAGACGTGTCCGAGTGGCTGAAGGAGCACGCCTGGAAAGTGTGTATACGTGCAAGCGTATCGGGGGTTCGAATCCGCCCGTCTCCGCTAGAGTAGTGAACGAAAATGTTCGAAAGTGTGTAAATCTTTGGTTTACACACTTTTTTTATCCAAATCCTAGTAAGGGCAATTTCACATTAAGGTCATTGCGAGGAACGAAGCAATCTGAAAAAATCGCAGCCAAAGTTTATGATTTAATGGGTCGTGTTGTGCATCAAGAGCCATTAAATTTCAGTAATAAAGAAGCTACTTTAAAACTCAATATTCCTAGTGGTTCATACATTCTTGAATTGAAGGATGAAGCAGGAAATGTGCATCGGGAGCGGATAGTGATAGAATAGAAAGGGCTAGCACTCTTTTCTGCTGATTGCTTGATTTGGGGCTCCATATTGTGCTTATCTCGTAATCAGTAAGACCAAATGATAAGCGCAGTGCATGCATTTAGCCATTCTGTGCTGTAAACAGGTATTTGATATAGGCTAGGATTTTGATAATCCACACAGTATCAAATTAACAAATTGCCAAAATGAGCGATAATTCGCTACTTTTGCTACTTGCCTTTTTTTGAAACGGCAAATATGAAAACTATATGTCGTTACCCTCACTATTAAGGTTTGTTTATAATCACGGTTCAGGCCAGGTCATCACCCGCGGAAAAAAAATATTTTTTGCACGCGGTGTTTCATTATTAGATATTGATTACCATATCGAACAAGTCCGTTTTCGTGTGCGCAATGATGTGTACAATAATTTTTATACGGTTACCGTACAAAAGTTTTTACAACCCGAGCAAGTGTCTGTTCGTTGCCAATGCCCATATAATTTGAGTGAAATTTGTAGACATGAAGTAGCTGCATTGTTTCATTTGAACGATCTTGTATTGAGTGGTTTTTTTCAAAATACAAAGGTGCAATACGACCAAAAGCACACGACAGTGCGCATGCGTGATATTAATCCTCCCTTGTTGCGCCTGTTTAGTAATGAAGAAATTAATGAAAAAGCACTGATTGCTGCTGCCGAAAATAAATGCGAAATTATTTCAGCAAAAAGCGAAAAGGTAATTGCCAAGGTGCCTGATGCTAAAGGATTTCGAGAGGTGACCTTACTGCAAAATGAAGATCGATATTTTGATACTTCTTGCGATTGCGACGAAATTGCTTTTCCGGTTTGCGTGCATAAATCTACTTTGTTTTTACAATTGTATAACCTACATGGTGCCCAATATTTTAGAACCTTACAAAATTGGGACGATCAAAAAAATAAATTACTCAAGCTTTATGGCTATAGTTTGAGTGATGATTTAGAAGGGAAATTTGATTTTTTCTATGAGGGAGGAAAGCCCTTTTTACGCGTATTAGACCCTTCTATTAAAAAGGTCAATGCCCAACCAATAACACCAATACCAGTAGCAGAAGAAAAAAGTGAAGAAGAGAACGAAAGCAAACAATTAGGTTTGGTTATTGATAGCCAGAGTAATTGGTACCCGCATTGTGGAATCGAATTGGTCATCGGAGAAACCGATGAAGAACAAAAGTGTTTTATTGATAAAATCGAAAGGTTAGCCCTTGACAAATATATCAATACAGAGGTTTTTGAACCCCTAGAGCAAGAATGGATCAGCACTGCACGTAAGGTGATGCCCGAAGAAATTGTCAAGTTTTTAAAGAAATCTTTGCCCTTTGGTGATTTTTTAGGTGATTACCAATCGGTACTCAAGGACCATCTTGATCAAGAGCTGTTTCATCCTCTTTGGGAATATCTATTGCCTAAATACAAATCTCTTTTTAGTAAAAGCGAAGTCTCCTCACGCTGTTATATTCGTTGGCAAGGCGAGGCATTTACCAGTAAGGGTTTGAAGTCTGTTACACTTTCTCATATTGCGCCCATTCCTTTTTTAAAGGTTGTCAAAAAAGCCTCAACCTACACTGTTTCCTTATCTTGGATAATCGATGATGTAGAACTTGAATTCGACGCCATTAAAATGTTGAATGCAGCGATTGTATATCATCATCATAGTGTTTATTGCCTTGCCAATGTCAGTGAAATTGCTATTGTGGAACAATTTATGCCCAATGGTAAGCTACAGATGCCTGCTAAAGAGTGGAGTGATTTTCTGGAACAAAAACTAGTCTTGTGGCGTAAGAGTATCGACATCCGTTTTGCAGCAGAATTGGTGGAAACCCTTTCTGATGTTCCCGTACAGTACCGCTTATACCTTTATGAACAGGCAGAATCCTTGCACCTCAAGCCCACTTTTATGTATAATGGCATCGAGGCCAAAATGGGCGATGCGATACAAATTATACAAGCGCAAAATGGCAAAGTAAAAATTATAGAACGCGATACCATTGCCGAAACAGAGTTTTGCAATATGCTGCAAGCGCTGCACGAAAATATGTTGTACAGCATGCGCGAAAAGCATTTTTATATTCATTCTAAAAATGTGCTTAAGTCAAATTGGTATAACCAGTTTAATGAAAAATTAGAAGAGTGGCATGTTGAATTAATGGGCTATGATCATTTAAAATCATTGCGTATCAATAGGCACAAGCCCGAAACAAAAGTGCATATAGCTAGTAATATAGACTGGTTCGAAACTACCGTAGATATTGCCTTTGGCGACCAAACTGTTTCGATAGCCGAAATAAAAAAAGCATTAGGACGCAAAGAAAACTTTGTCAAATTAGGTGATGGCAGTATTGGTGTATTGCCCGAAAACATGATGCAACGATTTACGCTCCTCACCAAAATGGGTGAGATCGATGGCAGTAAATTGAAGGTTAAAAAGATACATTTTAGCATATTAGATGAATTGCTTTCTGAAGTAGACGAAGACTCTTTACAAAAGGAACTCGAAGAAAAGAAGGAGCGTTTGGATAAAATTGTGGGTAATGATTACAGTAATATTCAAGCACCCGAAAACCTCAAAGCCATTTTGCGTCCCTACCAAATTGTAGGATTTCAATGGTTAATGTTTCTTAAAGAAGCAGGCTGGGGCGGTATCTTAGCCGATGATATGGGATTGGGTAAAACCGTTCAAACATTAAGTTGGCTTGCGCATTACAAAAATGAAAATCCTGCAGCAAAATTTTTAGTAGTCTGCCCTACAACACTTACCTACAATTGGGAAAAAGAGATCCAGAAGTTTACCCCAGATTTCAAGGCTTTAATTCATCATGGACCAAAGCGTGCTAATAAAATCGAGGCTTTTGAAAGTGTGGATGTCATTATTACTTCCTATGGTACTATACGTAGTGACATTAAGATGTTTGTTGATATCGAATTTGATTACGTTGTCCTAGATGAATCACAGGCTATTAAAAATCCAAAATCTTTAGCCACTAAAGCGGCTCAATTATTGAATGCTAAATATCGCTTGGCATTGAGTGGTACACCCATTCAAAACAATACTTTTGACCTATATGCTCAAATGAATTTTTTGAATCCTGGAATGCTGGGTTCAAGAGATTTTTTCTTGAATGAATTTGCCATGCCCATTGATAAATTTCAAGAAAAGGAAGCCAAAGAGCAATTAAAGAAATTGGTATATCCCTTTATGCTTCGTCGTACAAAGGACCAAGTAGCAAAGGATTTACCCGAAAAGACGGAAACGGTATTGTATTGTGAAATGGGTAAAGACCAACGTAAAATTTACGAAGCCTATCGTAGTAATTATCAGTCTAAAATATTGGGCATGATTGATGAACAGGGTATGCAAAAGTCACAATTTCATATTTTGCAAGGCCTTACTCGTTTGCGTCAAATATGTGATTCTCCTGCCATCATCAATGACACTGAAAAGTTCGAAAATCATTCTGTTAAACTAGATGAACTAGTTCGTGAACTGACCGAAAATACCGGTGAACATAAGGCTTTGGTTTTTTCTCAGTTTTTGGGAATGCTGGCACTTATTCGTGCTGAGCTTACTGCTAAAGGAATACCTTTTGTTTATTTTGATGGTAGCAGCACCAATGTGGAACGCGAAAAAGCTATTGTAGAATTTCAGGAAAATACCGAGTGTAAGGTGTTTTTGATTTCGCTAAAAGCGGGTGGAGTAGGTCTTAACCTTACTGCTGCCGATTATGTTTATATCGTTGATCCCTGGTGGAATCCTGCTGTAGAGCAGCAAGCCATTGATCGAACCCACAGGATAGGTCAAACCAAAGCCGTTTTTGCGTATCGTTTTATTTGTAAAGATACCATCGAAGAAAAGATGTTGTTATTGCAAGAGCGTAAGCGCTTATTGGCGGAAGACTTGATTTCGGATGATAGCGCCATAATGAAACGACTGACCAGAGAGGATATTGCTTACTTGTTTAGTTAGTAGTAGCAAATTGTCGTAACCAACTTTCAATAGCCAAAAGAGAGAGCAGTGTATAACTGTTGTCTCTTTTTTTGTGCAGGGTATCTTGATAAAGCTCCTCTATTTTTTGGGCATTAAATATTGGAGCATTGTTCAATACTAATCTTTGTAGCCGATTTAGAACTGCTTTTTGGAAGGCTTTATCTTCTTGCATCCACGTTCGGATAGGTGCTCCAAATCCTGTTTTCTGTCGGTAGATAATTTCTTTTGGAAGATATTTTTCTGCAACTTTCTTGAGTAAATATTTAGTAGTAATGCCTTTCATTTTTAGCTCTGGTGGTATTTTTGAAGCCAATTCTACGAGTTCATTATCTAAATAGGGAACACGAATTTCAACCGATTCTGCCATTCCCATTTTATCTGTATAGTTGAGGTTGTGACAAGGCAAAAAACTATTCATTTCTAGATGCAATAATTGGTTGAGTTGGTTGTTTTCATTGGGTATAGAGGAGCGTATTTGCTGGAAATTTTTTTCAATGCTCTCCCTGTCTATTGTTAATAAAAATTCTTTTGAGAATAGGCTTTTAATCGTTTCTTTATCCGACCACAAAAAATAGCTAAACATTCGTTGTGCCGCATTCTGGTCAAAATGTGCCATTAGTTTTTTTATGCGACGGGTATTGTTTTTTTCGGGTAAAAGCGTTGCTGTTTTTTTTAGGATTTTGCGTAGGCTTAAAGGGATTTTGTCTATCCCTTTTTCCCACGCTATAGCCTGGTGTCTTCGGTATCCCGAGAAGATATCATCGCCTGCCACTCCGCCGATAAGGACATCATAACCTTGGCTCTTGGCCTTTCGAGATATTTGTTGCACCAAAAGCGGCGCAATATCCGCTTGTGCCTCATCTAAATGATAAATCATGGCATCAAATTCTTCTAAGAAATGAATGCTTGTATCGATGATTTCTAAGTCGACATGTACATGTTTAGCCACCATTTGGGCAAACGGTAGATCTGCGCTAAAACCCTCTTTGCTCCAGCCCATTCCCGTATTTATGGTATAGGCTTTTTGGCTCTGTTCCGGTGCTAATTTTTTAGCTATTGCCAGTAACAAACTAGAGTCTAATCCACCAGAAAGAAAATAGGCAATTGGTTTATCGGATAATAATTGCCTTTGCACAGCATTGTTCAAAGCTTTATCTAGCTTAAGTATCCATTCTTCCTCACTATGATATTCATATTGTCCATTGAAACTTTCTGTTTTCCATTTTCTAATTCTAAAGTTGTCTGCATCATGGATGTCTATACTTAAAAAATGGCCGGGTAGGAGTTTGTGTATCTGTTTAAACCCTGTGTTGGCTCCCAATGGCCATTGCAATAAGAGTGTTTGAAATAAGGCGTTTGGATTGATTGTTTGATCGATAGTGCGGAGTTGAAGTATGGTTTTTATTTCAGAGGCGAAGGAGAGTATTCCCCCCTCAGAATGATAATACAGGGGCTTCACCCCAAAGGCGTCCCTTGCTGCAAAAAGCCTTTTTTTCTCTAGATCATAAATAGCAAATGCAAATATGCCATTGAGCTTTTCGAGTATGTTCGCTCCCCATTGCATGTAGCCATACAATAGGGTTTCGGTATCTGAATGAGACCTAAATTGATGACCATCTCCTTCCAGGATTTTTCTAATTTCAAGGTGATTATAAATTTCTCCGTTGAAAATAATACAATAGCGTCCATCTCGTGAAAACATGGGTTGCTGTGCCTGTTCACTTATATCTTGGATAGATAAACGTGTGTGGAGTAAACTTATTTTTTCTTCTGAATACCATCCTTTAGCGTCTGGCCCTCGATGGGCCATAGATGCCAAAACCTGCTGTGTTTTCAGCTCGTTTAATGATGTTCCAATGATACCAGCTATGCCACACATTTTAATCTACTCCTGTTTTATGTTTGTGCAATTTGCGTTAAAAGTTGCAATAGTTTTTGCGCTCTAGATTTCGGTGTTTCCATTCCTTCAAGTCTTTTTTTGCCCGATTGAATCAATTGCTCTTGTAGCGCTTTGTTATCCATTAATTCAATAATCTGCTCCGCTATGTTTTCTGGATCTTGTGCATCGAAATACAAGGCCGCCTCGCCACAAATAGCTCTTGAGAAATCAAAATCAGAACAGATAAGTGGTAGCTCCATTTTCATAGCCTCTGGATAATTGGCCGAAAAGGTTTCCAGCAGCGAAGGCATAAATACGGCATCTGCTTGTGCATAAATAGGCTTGCATTCATGCGGATGGACGGGGCCGATATTCTGTAAATAGGGGCTGTTCTTGTACTTATGGAATAGCGCTTCAAACTTGTTCTGTGGTAAGGTAAGCATAAAGGTGCAAGTCCTTTTTTTCTGC
>JAXITL010000073.1:0-9062 GCA_034680125.1 Chitinophagaceae bacterium | reverse complement strand
GGAAATTCATGCCCCACTACACCATTGATAGACTCTTGGTTAAAGGTGCTTGGTCTAAAAAAGTTCATCCCATCATCATAAAAACCGTAGGCTAGGGACAAGCGCTCGCCATTAGACCACTCGTGGATACCGTAAGGAAGCTGAAAAAACTGATAATGATAAAAATCAATACAAAACAATAAAAATAAAAGGCAAAAGAATAGTTGCGCTCTAAGCTTCGATAAAACCATGTATCTAGGATAAATGCTTGATAACAATAATATTTGACAAATGTAAAGAGCAAACATACAGCTAAAAAACTTTTTTAAACTGCAGCCATTTTGAGGCGGCCCTGTTTTGCTGTAGAATTTAGCACTAAACCACGCTTACCAATAAAATGCATCAAATCAAACCCTTATTGCGCGTTTTGTATATTGTATAATTTACAATAGTTGTTAAATATCAATTGTGTAAAAAACAATAAAATAATAGTCTTAGAATTTTGGATTCATGGGAATCTGCATCTATTTTTGAATTAGCACCCAACATATGATGATAAAGGGCAGAATGAATACTAGTGCCATCGCGGCTTTGACCGAGATGGCCGCTCAATGCTTTACAGAAGTTTTGTGCTCCGAAACCCTTTCAAACGCAATGCCTTAAACGCCTAGTGTCGATTTTAAAAGAAAAAAAATGGAAATGAAGAACATACTTAAAGAACAAAAATGGGACAATTACAGCTTGTCATTTTTTGACAATTTGAATCTTTATTTAGCCGAGAAAAAGCAAGACTACACTAAAGAATATGAAGAATCAGACAGAGAGATTGGGCTGGTCGATAGTAAGGGCGAATGGGTATATAAATGTTCGGAAAATGAGCTTTTATTATTAAAACACCATAGCTATTGCTCTAAAGCAGAAGAATCACTCAACAAAAGTCTTCAATTCTGGTCAAGCTATAAAAACATTGGAAGCACGGATAAGCCGGTTGGCAAAATATCTATATTCAAATATGAATGTGGTCATGTAATTGAATTAGTTCCCGAGTTCAACCTAAAAAAATCTTTAGTTATTAGTCAACATAAAATAGTGATAGGAATATTGAACGATGTAAAGAACATCACTGAACCTGAAAAAATAAATATAAAAATATTGGACACAAAAACCAATGAATTAGTGGATGTAATTGAAGCTATACATTTTGAAGATGAACGGTTCGGCAATCAACTAGAAGGCCATATCGTTTTTGGAGGCCATTCTCTTTTTTCTGTAAAAGTTGAGCAGCTAGACGATAGAGAAAACGAACAATTTCACTTATTTGACAACAATGGGAGAATGCTTCTAAATTATAAAATAACACATGGAAATAATGGAGAATATACTTGGTTTGAACCAACAAAGACGGGTTTTGGCATTACATATAAACTACTACCCCATAAATTAAAAATTGATCATAATGAATCAATAAATACAAGCGCGTGCTTAATAGATTTCAGGGGAAACCACTATGGTGAATTTTTGACAATTCAGGGCGCAAATCCGAACATTGGCATAAAATCTTATACTAAATATCCAAAATTTATAGAGCAAAAGCTACTATGTTTAACATTGCCCAACAATGATAATATTTCTTATTTAGTATTATTTGACAAAGAAGGTAAGCGAATAGATACTCCCTATCAATGCCCATGGGTAAACACAACATTATTTAATCAATGTGCATTTATCGCAGACAAAAAATATTTTGGCAAAAAATGCTTGGCAATCATTAACCAAGACAACATGGTACAACTGATTGACTTTGAAGGCAATTTAGTAAATGATACCGGTTTGGTAAAATTTGATGGCATTCATAAATTGTATCCAAAATATTTTATAGACCAAATAACATAAAAACCATTCCCGCTGTTCGGGATGTTCCGCAGGGCATCCCGAACCACAGATAAAGCGGATTTGTAATCCGCATACGCAAAGCTTAATCGCCCGCCTGACCAGTCATACGGGCCTGCCCGCCTGAATGAATTCATTCGGGCAGGCCCAAGCTTAAAAAATTAAATCCCATCTTTGCAAGCTATATGGCAGGCATTTATATTCATATTCCTTTTTGCCGGAAGGCTTGCACTTATTGCAATTTTCACTTTTCTACTTCTATGGGGCAAAAGGAGGATATGCTCCGCGCCATCATTTGGGAAATGGAAAACCAAAAAAATTATTTGCAAGGCGCTTCCATCGAAACCATTTATTTCGGCGGCGGCACACCCTCTTTATTGAACGCCGATGAATTGGCTCAAATATTTGCAGTCATCGAAAAACATTTTGATATCTCTGCCCTAAAAGAGTGCACCCTTGAAGCCAATCCCGACGATTTAAGCATCGCTTATATTCGATCTCTTAAAAACTTACCCATCAATCGTTTGAGCATTGGTGTGCAGTCTTTTTTCGATACCGACCTCGTTTATATGAACCGTGCGCACAATGCCCAAGAGGCCGACTATGCCATCAAAGCAGCACAAGATGCAGGTTTCGAAAAGTTAACCATAGACTTGATTTATGGCACGCCAGGGCTCAGCAATTTGGCTTGGCTCGAAAACCTCAACAAAATGCAGGAATTGCGCATTCCTCATTTCTCGGCTTATGCCCTCACGGTCGAAGAAGGAACAGCCCTTCAGCATCATATCCAACAAAAAAAACAAAGCCCTATTGATAATGAGCAAACAGCACAACAATTTGAATTGTTGATGGACTATGCGCCCGCTTTTGGATTTGAGCAATATGAAATCTCCAATTTTGCCAGCGAAAAGCAGTATGCCCTGCACAATACTCATTATTGGAAAGGCGTTCCCTACCTAGGCATTGGCCCTTCTGCTCATAGTTTTGACGGCCAAGAAAGGCGCAGCAATATTGCCAATAACAGCGCTTATTTAAAAAGCATCTTCAATCATCAGCAGTTAGATTGTAGCATCGAAGTTTTGACAGAGCACCAAAAACTCAATGAATATTTAATGACCTCTTTGCGGACCATTTGGGGCTGCGACTTGAATAAAATTGAACAGGAATGGGGCGCACAAGAAGTGGCCATCCTTAAAAAAGAGAGTCAAATCTTTATGGAAAAAAATTGGATGACTTTAGAAGAACAAAGCATAAAATTGACCAAAGAAGGACGCTTGTTTGCTGACCATATTGCCTCAGAATTGTTTTTTGTGGAAGAATAAGCAGCTTCGCTTTCGCTAACAGACAAGACCTTTTGTTATTTTACGCGATTCATTAACGTTTTTGTTGCCGAGCTTTTTGCTACTTTTGCTAAAGTTGTTTTCGGCATTGAGTAATTAATTTTTGTTTACATACACACTTCCCTTATGGCAATTTCAAAAGAAGCTAAAACTGGATTAATGGTTGCTATATCAATAGTAGTCATAATTCTAGGATCTTATTTTTTAAAAGGTTTTAATTTATTTTCTTCCGACAAAAGCTATGATTGCTACTTCGACAATGTACAAGGACTCATCCCTTCGGCAACAGTGCAAGTAAAAGGTATGGTTGTGGGTACGGTCACTGATGTGATGCTACAAGGCAATGACAAGGTGAAAGTGGTCATTGCAATAGACAAAAAAATAAAACTGCCCAAAGGCACTACTGCAGTGCTTTTTGCGCCCGACCTAATGAGCGGCAAAGCGCTACGACTCGACCTTGGGCAGGGCACAGAAATACTGGCCGATAAAGCCACTATAGAAACCAAAACAGAACTAGGCACTTTGGACAAAGTAAGCTCCCAAGTGGATCCCGTTTTGGCCAGCGCCAACCAAGTGATGTATCGCTTAGACTCTATTATGGCTTCCCTACAAGGAATGCTGAATCCAACTACTACAAAAAATATCGAAAGTAGTGTGGCATCCCTAGAGACGACCATGAAGAATTTTGCCTCCTTATCCTCGAGCCTCAATAAAGAAAGCGCGCAGCTTGCTGGCATTATTCGCAATGCCAATACCATAACTGCCAATGTAGCCAATAACAGCAAAAATATAGATGCGGTGATGGCCAATCTTAAAACAACCACCGACAAATTGAGTAAGGCAGAATTGGATAAAACAATCCAAAATCTACAAAGCACACTCGATCAAACACAAGCACTTTTAGCAAAAATCAATCGCGGCGAAGGCAGTTTGGGCATGCTGGCTAACGACAAACAACTGTACAACAACTTGAGCAGCAGCATGTCTTCACTTGACCGATTGATGGATGATTTAAAAAAACACCCCTCACGCTACATCAACATTCGCGTGTTTGGCAAAGCACCTAAAGACCAACCATAAAACAGAAAGCAACACTTTGCAGTACGCTCCTTTTTTGTCAAAAAACCGTTTTCTTTTTTTTTGCTTCTTGATTCTATTATTAAGTAGTGGTTACAGTGCATGGTCGCAAGTAGCCAAGGACAGCAGTGGAAAAATCCCCATTGTTATCCTAAAAAATAAATTTATGGAGGGCATTAAAAGCGACTCCTCCTCTTTTTTTAAGTTCACTGGGGATGTAGCATTTCAACACGGAACCGATTTGCTCTTTTGCGATACCGCCATTCTCAACCAACAAAAAAACAACCTAGAAGCTTTTGGCAATGTAAAAATTGTACAAGCAAATGGCACAAGCATACTCAGTGATTATTTAAGCTATACGGGCAATATTAAAAAAGCTTACTTGCGTGGTAATGTAGCATTAAACAGTGGAAGCGATAATCTTTGGACAGAAGAACTAGACTACAACCTGAATACTAAAATTGGCAATTTTTATCAAAATGGCACGCTACAATCGAGCAGCACCACAGTATCCAGTACCCTAGGCACTTACAATACCCAAACGAAAGAAGCGCGTTTTACCGACCAAGTATTCGTTACCGATACGGCCTATAATATCGAAAGTAAAGACTTAGGCTACAACACCGGGAGCAAGATGATGCGCTTTTTTGACAGCACAGTTGTGACCAATGAAAGCTCGGTATTGCGCACCTCAAGGGGGCTTTATGACTCCAAATATCAGATTGCTCATTTCTCTGATCGCTCCTCCATACGCAACAAAGAGCAATACATTGAAGGAGACACGCTCGACTACAACAAAGTAACTGGCTTAGGGAAAGCTATAGGCAATGTCATCATTTTAGATACGGCGCAAAAAAGCACCCTATACTGTGGCAAGGCTTTTTACAATGATCGGCAAAAAACACTACTAGCGATTGAAAAGCCTGTATTAAAAAGGGTAGACAAAGAGGATAGCCTTTTTGTGCGAGCCGACACTTTTTTCTCTGCTCATTTTGTCAGCAAAATAGATACGATTAGTAAAACAAAAAAAACAACAAAATCCAAGCGCAATAAACAAAAGTCAACATCAACTCCTGTAGAACAAGCCCATACCTTTCAGACCAATATCATCAGCAGTGCAGACACCACTAGCCCTAAGTATTATTCTGGATTTCATCATGTGCGCATCTTCTCTGATTCTTTGCAAGGTAAATGCGATAGCATTTGTTTTACAGGGAAAGATTCTCTAATGTTGATGATGAAAAGCCCCGTGATGTGGAGCCGCCGTAGCCAAATAACAGGCGACACCATTATCGCCTTTATTGAGAACGGCAAAGTTGATAAAATAGTGGTACCCAATGATGCACTCATCGTATCGCGCTCAGGCCCCGAAAAAGCAGACTTATACAATCAAGTGCAAGGCAGAACCTTAATTGCCTATATGCTCAATGAAGAATTGGACCACGCAACAGTTAAGCCCGACGCCGAATGCATTTATTATCCAACAGACGAAACAGGTGCCTACATCGGCGCAAGCGAAGCCAAAAGCGAGCGCATGAAAATATTTTTTGCGCAGGGCGAGATTGACAAAATATTAATGGAGCAGGAAATTAAACAAACCCTTTCGCCACTTGACAAAATCACCATTAGTCAGATGCGCCTCAGTCGTTTTCAATGGCTCGAAAAGCTACGACCAAGCAGCATTGCTGAACTCTTTGAATAAACAGTATTGGTATTGGCAATAGTTTTATCAAAATGATTGTTGCCTTAAACAAGCATAGCAGTATCCAAAAGAAACCCAACCGACCTAGTTTTGCATTCCTAAAAAAAACAACAATGAACTTAATAGAAACCCTACATTGGCGCTATGCCACCAAAAGAATGAATGGCACAATGGTCCCTTCTGAAAAAGTGAATACCATTCTTGAAGCGATTCGGTTAGCACCCACTTCTATGGGCGTACAACCTTTTCACTGCTTTGTCATCAGCAACAAAGAAATGCTGTCTGCCATTAACCAAGAAGCTTGTAAACAAGCTCAAATTGTAGAGGGCTCACATCTTGTTGTATTCGCTGCCTGGAAAAATTTCACGCTAGCTCAGGTAGAAGAATACATCAATAGGATCCTTACAACGCGCAATGTAGCCGC
Organism: Chitinophagaceae bacterium; assembly: GCA_034680125.1. Taxonomy (GTDB): domain Bacteria; phylum Bacteroidota; class Bacteroidia; order Chitinophagales; family Chitinophagaceae; genus Rurimicrobium. The sequence goes on along the minus strand of JAXITL010000073.1, from coordinate 2,650 downwards.
CGAAAGCCTTGAGGGCTTCAAAGCGGCAATGACCGGAATGACCACAAGACCTGCAGAGGTCAATTATCAATGGGCCGCACGTCAAGCCTATATTGCGCTGGGCATTGGGCTAGTTGCTGCTGCTCATGAGCAGGTAGACGCCACACCCATGGAAGGTTTTAACCCTGCTGCAATGGATACCGTTTTGGGCTTAGAAGAAATGGGTTTAACCAGTGTATGCCTTATGATGCTTGGTCATCGCGATGCAACAACAGATTATTTAGTCCATGCAAAAAAAGTAAGACAAAGCGAGGAGCAACTCTTCACCAAAATCTAATAGATGGATAGCATGAGCACGAAAGATACAGCAATGAAGGTGGAGGTATGGAGCGATGTGATGTGCCCTTTTTGCTATATTGGTAAAAGAAAATTCGAACAGGCCTTAGCACAATTTGCAGAGAAGGACAAAATACAATTGGTGTGGAAAAGCTATCAACTTGACCCAACAATTTCGGATAGCACAGAAAAAGATTACCGCAAACATCTGCAACAAAAAAAGGGCTGGGGAGACCAACAAAGCAAAGATATTTTGGACAATGTAACGCAGATGGCTGCAGGTGTTGGTCTGGAATATCATTTTGAAAAGGCGCTCGTGGCCAACACATTCAAAGCGCATCGTTTTGCTCATTACGCTCATCAATACAAGGTGCAGGATGCTGCAGAAGAAGCCTTATTCATCGCACACTTTGTAGCAGGAAAAGACATCAGCGATAATGAAACATTAGCAGATATGGGCGAAAGCATTGGGCTGAAGCGCCAAGAATTGTTGCACTTTTTAAACAGTGATGAACTGAGCATAGCGGTAAAACAAGATATTCAGGAGGCAGAACAGATTGGTGTCACCGGCGTTCCCTTTTTTGTATTCGACCGCAAATATGCCATCTCTGGCGCACAAAACGAAGCTGTATTTCTCAATACCCTTAGCCAATCGTTCGCCGAATGGCAAAAAAGCAATGCTTCCTAAAAACTACCTATTGTGGAGGGAAAAACTTGCACTAGCATTAGCGACTGCGCATAAGTCCTACTCATTATACATGTTTGATTAAAGCCACAACAAAATGTTGTGGCTTTAATCTTTGATAATCAATTTTAAAACAAAAGACAGGATCAATTTTCAATTTTGCATCTTACTTTTACGCTTTATGGATAAAAAACGGATTGTTTTTTTAGGATCTAAGCCTATTGGATACCAGTGTTTTCAATTTTTAATTGCCTCAAAGGAAAAATTGAATATCGAAATCGTTGCTTTGTTCACGCAGCAGCGAAAAGAATTTGGCAGCGGGGCAGACCTATCTGCATTAGCCGCAGAACACCATATTCCAACACTGTCTTCTTTAGATGATTTACCCGAATGCGATATTATTTACTCGGTACAATACCATAGCATCCTTAAAGCCGAACATATTGCGCAAGCAAAACAAATAGCTGTTAATCTGCACATGGCACCGCTGCCCGAATACCGTGGCAGCAATCAGTTTTCTTTTGCCCTTATTGATGGCAAAGAAGAGTTTGGTACTACCATCCACCAAATGGATGCAAAAATTGACCATGGTGATATTATTTTTCAAAAACGATTTCCTATACCGCGCAATTGCTGGGCTTTTCAGCTATACGAACTTACATACGAGGCTTCTTTAAAATTATTCTGCCAGACATTAGGACATATCGTTTCGGGTAATTTTCGTTGCGTTCCGCAGGCCGATTTAATCGCTTCAAAAGGCAGTTCCCTACATTATCGCCATGAGATTGTCGACCTTAAGCGCATAGACTTATCTTGGGAGGAAGAAAAAATCAAACTACATATCCGGGCTACTACCATGCCGGGTTTTGAGCCACCCTATTGTGAAGTAAACAAAAGAAAAATTTACTTTTCAACCAATTATAATCATGAGTAAGGCGAAGCGACTTGTCTTTTCGGTGACCAATGATCTCAACTACGACCAACGTATGTTGCGCATCTGCAGCTCCTTGCATCATGCAGGCTACGACGTGACGCTGATTGGCTTCAAACGAAAGACAAGTAAACCTTTGACCGAAAGACCCTTTAAGCAAATTCGTATTCCTATAATCGCCGAGCAAGGCAAATTGCTGTATGTTGATTATTGGCTAAAATTATTTTTCCTATTGCTCTTTCGCAAGGCAGATGTGTTTTGTGCTATTGACTTGGATACTATTTTGCCCGTTTATTATGCCTCCCGCTTGCACAGAAAAAAGCGGGTCTATGATGCACACGAATTATTTACAGAATTAAAAGAAGTCATCAGCCGACCAAAAATACATCGCCTGTGGCTGTGGATAGAAAGGCATACTGTTCCGCATTTCCCAATTGGATACACCATTGGAGCATGTTATGCCGAAGAATTTAAGAACAGATATGGCGTACAATACGGCATTGTAAGAAATGCGACCATTTTAAAATCATTGGAAAAAGTAGAGGCAAAAGAACGATATATATTGTACCAAGGCTGGGTGAATGTAGGCCGTCGATTTGAGCAATTAATACCCGCCATGCAATTTGTGGATGCTCCATTAATTATCTGTGGTGAAGGAAATTTCTATGCCGAGGCAAAGGCATTAGTAGCACAATATCAACTTGAAGAAAAAGTGATTT
>JAXITL010000072.1:0-9307 GCA_034680125.1 Chitinophagaceae bacterium | reverse complement strand
GTTTTCGGAATGCAACCAAGATTCGATTTCTGACAATTGCGTTGCGTTGGCTGCCAGCAGGGCTTGTATGTGTAAATATGTTTTCTTGTTGGCGATAATGTCCCCGCCCTTTTGTTTGCCTAATTTATTGCTCGCACCAAAGGCATCCAAGTAGTCGTCTTGCAGTTGAAAGGCAATGCCCAAGTTTTTGCCGAATTCATAAATCTTATCACAGTTTTCTGCTGAGGCATCGGCAACAAGGGCGCCAATCTTCATGCTTGCTGCTAATAGAACAGAGGTTTTTAAGCTGATCATTTCAATGTATTCATCGCTGGTCACATCATTGCGCTGCTCAAAATCCATGTCCATTTGTTGTCCATCGCACACCTGGATAGCGGTGGTATTAAATATTGCCAAAACCTTTTTGAAATTTGCCTCTACAAAAGATAAGTGTTGGTAGGCATAAATACTCATAGCGTCACCGCCCAATATGCCGGCAGTCAATCCATATTTTGAATGAATGGTTTCAAATCCACGACGCAAAGGCGCTTTGTCCATAATGTCATCGTGTATTAAAGTAAAATTATGGAACAGTTCAATAGCAATAGCCGCGTGCCATGCGCATTCTTCTATTTGTGTAAACAGCTCGTTGGCCATGAGGCAGGCAGCAGGTCGCACGCGCTTGCCCCCTAGCGATAACAAGTATCGACAAGGGTCATACAAATTAGCAGGTTGTTGCGGAAATAAATCAGGGGCAATGATTCGTTCTTCGAATTGCTGAACGAGGCTGCGAAATGATTGCATATAACAAATGTCCTATTGTGGATATTGAAAAAAAGGCCTTTACTTTTTTCATCAGCAAAGACCTTTCTGGTAATTATAAATTAAAGACGCTCAATAACAATTGCGCTAGCACCGCCACCGCCATTACAAATGCCCGCCGCACCGTATTGTGCATTGTTTTGGTTGAGTACGTTAAGTAAGGTCACGATAATTCTGGAGCCACTGTTGCCCAAAGGATGACCTAATGCAACGGCTCCGCCCAATACATTTACTTGCTCGTTTTTAAGGTTCATTAACTGGCAATTTGCTAGGCCCACTACACTAAAGGCCTCGTTCAATTCATAAAAGCTAATGTCTTCCATTTTCAAACCCGCTTTGGCAACAGCCTTGGGAACCGCTAAAGATGGAGATGTGGTAAACCACTCGGGTGCTTGTTCTGCATCAGCAAAGCCTTTGATGCGCGCTAATGGTTTAAGTCCGAGTGCCGCAGCTTTTTCAGCGCTCATGAGAATAATGGCCGATGCGCCATCGTTCATCGTTGAAGAGTTGGCAGCCGTTACGCTTCCGTCTTTTATAAAGGCAGACTTAAGTCCTGGAATTTTATCAAACTTTACATTAAAGGGCTCTTCGTCGCGTGCAAACATTTTGGGTTCGCCGCCGCGTTGAGGAATGGCAACAGGAACAATCTCGGCGTCAAATTTGCCCTCGCTTACAGATGCTTGGCTTCTGGTGTAGCTTTGGATGGCAAAGGCGTCTTGTGCCTCACGACTGATATTTTTTTCTGCAGCACAAAGTTCTGCTGCGTTGCCCATGGGGTAATTGTGGTACACATCTGTTAGGCCATCTTTTGCAAGGCCGTCTATCAGTGTGACATTGCCATATTTGTTGCCCCAACGTTGGTTGGCATTGTAAAAGGGCACATTGCTCATGCTTTCCATTCCACCAGCAACAACCACGTCGGCATCGCCCAGCATAATGCTTTGCGCTCCATTCATGATGGCCTTCATGCCGCTAGCGCATACTTTATTTACCGTAGTGGCAATGACGCTATCGGGTAAGCCTGCAAGTTTAGATGCTTGACGGGCAGGCGCTTGGCCAAGGTTGGCCTGCATCACACAACCCATAATGACTTCGTTCACCTCTGTTGCATTTAATCCAATGCGGTCAAGTGCACCCTTGATGGCAATTCCACCCAATTGTGTGGCTGAAAAATCTTTTAAAGAACCGCCCCAGCTGCCCATAGGCGTGCGCACTGCAGATACAATTACTACTTCTTTCATTTATTTTTTTGTTAGTGTTTAATTTTGCTATTTTTCAAAACGAGCCCAAAGTTAAGGTAAATGCCTTTAGTATACTGCTTTGCCCTGTCGCTATACAAGGGGAATATTGGAATGATTAAATTTGTTTAGAGCAAAGCACAGCAATCGGCCCACGGCAATCTGTTTCTATGCGATAGCTGCAGGTATTTGCCCTTTAACTAAGGCAATGTTTAAGTGTACACTATTCGAGGTCTGCTCTGCCCCTTTCCTGTGCCGTCGTAAAGCTGTACAATGTTATTCCAAAGCATTTTGTGCGTCGAAAGATGGAATAAAAAGACTTTTAGAACAGATCAACAAGAGCATAGCAGAGGAGAAAACCCTATTAGTGCATTCTTGCCCTTATTCCCCAAAATGCGTGCAATTAGATTTCCTCAAAATAGCCTGTCTTCTTGTTCTTCGTCACTTTGTCCCAGTCAAAATAACGGCCATTCATGGCTACATAAACCCCAAGAGGCAGGGTTTGTAAAAACGCTAAAGCAGCACCAAGATTAAAAAACCCATCGGAACTGCCGAACTTATAAGGAATCATTGCTCCCGTTAGAATAATGGTTTTATTGATGTTTGCTTGAGCAAGAAAGGCGGCCGTTTGTGCCATGGTATCGGTACCATGTGTTATTAGAATCTTGTCTTCGGGTACAGCGGCGCAATATTGCTTCAGGCTTTCCCGGTCAGCATCGGTCATTTCAAGGCTGTCAATCATCATAACGGTTTGCACTTCAATATCCATAGTACATCTGCCCAACTCCAGCATCTCGGGAACATGGGTCTCTTCAAAATGAAGTTTGCCATTGATCATATCATACTCCTTGTCAAATGTGCCACCAGTAACCAAAATGCGTATTGCCATTTTTTTCTATTTAGGGGGCAAATTACAAATTTTCGATGTTGTATTTTGATTCGGGTATGAAGCATTGAAAAAAAACATGAATTCCAAAAGATATATGCCCCCATTGTGGGTGCACAAAACTTAGTTTGGGCGGTACTTAAGGGTCGGCCAGGAATCCCTCGCTTTTTAAACGAACAGAGTTTTGGAATAAATTATTCCTTTCTCATCGCGCACAATTACCTTTGCCGTTCATTATTTTTTGCTTGTTATGAAGTTCCAAAAAAAGGGATTATCGAAAGAACAATTATTGCGCCTCTATACCGAGTTGCTACGCCCTAGAATGATTGAAGAAAAAATGTTGGTTTTGTTAAGGCAAGGCCGCATCAGCAAATGGTTTAGCGGTATTGGCCAAGAAGCTATTTCTGTGGGCACAACCCTTGCTTTAGATAAAGACGAATATATAATGCCGCTACACAGAAACTTGGGTGTTTTTACAGCGCGAGAAATTCCTTTTGCCAAATTGTTTATGCAATGGCAAGGGAGTAAGAATGGCTTTTCAAAAGGTCGTGAGCGCTCTTTCCATTTTGGCACTAACGACTATCATATTTGCGGCATGATTTCGCACCTTGGTCCGCAAATGGCACTTGCAGATGGTGTGGCTTTGGCGCATAAACTAAATAAAGAAAACAAGGTTTCTGTTGCCTTTAGCGGTGATGGTGGCACCAGCGAAGGTGATTTTCATGAAGCATTGAATGTAGCAGCAGTATGGGGTTTGCCGGTTATTTTTATTATTGAGAATAACGGTTATGGACTGAGTACGCCTACCAATGAACAGTTTGCTTGTACGCAACTAGCTGATCGTGCGGTTGGTTATGGCATGAAAGGAATAACCATTGATGGGAACAATATTTTGGAAGTATACCATACCATTAAAGAGGCCCGCGAATATTGCATTAAAGAGCAAAAGCCCATTTTAATAGAATGCATGACTTTCCGTATGCGTGGCCACGAAGAAGCTAGCGGCGTAAAGTATGTGCCCAAAGAGCTGTTCGAAATTTGGGGTCAAAAAGACCCTTTAAGTAATTATGAAGAGTTCTTAAAAAAGGAGAACATATTGGATGTTGCGGCCATTGAGCAAATGCGATTAAACATGCAAACGGAGATCGAACAGGGTATTGCCGAAGGTTTTGCAGAACCCAATATTGTGCCCAACACCGAGGAAGAAATACGGGATTTGTTCAAAGCCCACGATGCCACTGCACGTGCACCGCAAAGCAACAATAGCACCGAAATGAAAATGATTCAAGCGATTAGCGATGGACTGAAAGTGGCGATGCGCAAGTATCCTAAGCTGGTGTTGATGGGTCAGGATATTGCAGAATATGGAGGGGCGTTTAAAGTAACAGAAGGTTTTGTGGAAGAGTTTGGTAAAGAAAGAGTGCGCAATACGCCTATCTGCGAAAGCGCTATTGTAGGCGCCGCATTGGGATTATCCTTAAAAGGGTACAAGTCGATGATGGAAATGCAATTCGCGGATTTCGTGACGGTGGGCTTTAATCAAATCATCAACAACCTTGCCAAAATCCATTATCGCTGGGGACAAAATGCTGACGTGGTGGTACGTATGCCCACAGGTGCAGGCGTGGGTGCAGGGCCTTTTCACAGCCAAAGTAATGAAGCATGGTTTGTAAAAACACCAGGACTAAAAGTGGTCTATCCTTCAACGCCAGAGGATGCAAAGGGCTTGCTAATCGCCTCTTTTGACGACCCCAATCCTGTTATTTTTTTCGAACATAAAGCGCTCTACCGCAGCATCAGCGGGCAGGTACCCGAAGGTGATTATAGCATCGAAATTGGCAAAGCGCGGAAGGTGCAGTGTGGTAATGATGTTAGTATTATCACTTATGGAGCAGGTGTACACTGGGCTAGCGAATATGCTGAAAAACACCCCGAAATGTCGATAGACATTTTAGATTTGCGAACGCTACTGCCTTTGGATTATGACGCCATTCAGGAAACGGTTTTACGCACGGGCAAAGTCATGATTTTGCACGAAGACACCCTAATAGCAGGCATCGGCGGTGAAATTTCGGCATGGATTACAGAAAATTGTTTTGATAAATTAGACGCGCCGGTATTGCGCTGTGCAAGCCTTGATACACCCATTCCTTTTTCGATAGAATTAGAACAAAATTTCTTGGCGAAAAGCAGAATGGACGAAGTAATGCAAAAGTTGATGGCATATTAGTCCGTTTCGTTTCTAAACCTTATTTTCGGGAAAATTAATTCAGTATTTTAATGAAGAACCTGCCCAATATTCTTACACTTGCAAACCTCTTTTCTGGCTGTATTGCCATTGCCTTTATCATGAGTTCGCAGCCCTATTTGGCCACAATTGGTGGAGACCTGCCCTATTGGATTACGGGTACCGAACAGGCTTATTGGGGGGCTGTCTTTATTGGGCTTGCAGGCGTTTTCGATATGCTCGATGGTTTTGTTGCAAGGGCTTTGCATTTGCATTCCCCAATTGGTAAAGACCTCGATTCTTTAGCAGATGTGGTAAGTTTTGGTGTCGCCCCCTCCATGATTCTATTCAAAATGCTTTGGGCGGCAAATATTGCTCAGCCGAATGCTATGGATGTCAGTATGTGGGCAATGGCACCTGCGTTTTTAGTAGCTTGTTTCGGCGCCTTGCGTTTAGCTAGGTTTAATGTGATGTCCACCTCTAGCAGTAATTTTACAGGCATGCCGATACCCGGCATTGGCATCTTAATAGCCTCTTTCCCACTTATTAATTTGTATGTTCCTTCGGTAGGGATTTACTTTAAAAACACTTGGGTTTTATATGGCATTATTGCTCTTGTATGTTGGTTGATGGTTTCAAAAATCACCTTCTTCAAATTAATGCCTAGCCAATGGAATATGGCAGAGCTTTGGCCACGCATAACATTGACAATAGGGGCTATTGCCTTCTTTCCTTTTATTGGTTTTGCTGCCATACCTGCGGCCTTTATGTTGTATGTTGTTTTGTCAATAATCTATAAAGAGCCTGTTAAGCAATAGGTGTTTTAGGAGCATAAAAAGAGCCGCCTCAGTTTTTTGAGGCGGCTCTTTTTGTTAAGTCCTGAAGCGGAGCTGTCTATAAATGGAGCGCTCATGATTGCCTTCTGAAGAGGCGCGATCACCAGATCATTCCATAGGGCCAATAATGTTAACGACGAAGAAATAGCGAAAACCGACTTGCCCCGAAGCGCCGGCTCTTGGGTGTTGTTCGCCCAAATAGACGAAAGGGCAAAAAGGCATAAAAAGTTCGCGATTAAAAAGGGGTGATCTAAATGACCAAGTCGCTGTTTATGCTGCAAACAAAACTCAGATCAATATCAATTAAAACATCATCCGGTAAACATCTTCAACTTTCGATGCCATTTTTACAGCAATACGATATTGCTCTATTTGTAGTCCTTTAGCATTAGCCTGTGGGATAAGTATCATGTCCATTCCTAGCTTGTCGGCCTCGGCAATGCGTTGCTCAATGCGGCTAACAGCGCGTATTTCGCCACTCAATCCCACTTCGCCCACCATACAAATATTAGAGGGCAGCGCTCTGTCCTCGTAAGAAGATAGAAGAGCGCAAACAAGTGCTAATTCTATGGAGGGGTCTTCTACTTTAATGCCTCCAGCAATATTCACAAAAACATCTTTTACCCCAAAATGAAAACCGCCACGCTTTTCTAAAACGGCGAGCAATAATTGCAGTCTTCGCAAATCCAGTCCGCTTACCGTGCGCTGTGGCGTACCATATACGGCTTGTGTAACCAAAGCCTGCACCTCTATCATTAAGGGTCTAAGCCCTTCAATGGTAGCGGCTATCGCTATGCCACTCAAGGGCTCTTTGTGTTGTGCTAATAATATTTCTGACGGGTTGCTAACGGCCCTCATGCCACCGGTCACCATTTCATAAATCCCCAATTCCGACGTTGAGCCAAAGCGGTTTTTAAGTGTGCGCAAAATCCTATAGGCATAATGCCTATCGCCTTCAAACTGTAGTACGGTATCCACCATATGCTCCAATACCTTTGGGCCCGCTATGCTACCATCTTTGGTAATGTGTCCAATAATGATAACGGGGATGTTAGATGTCTTTGCAAATCGAGCTAGCTCTCCTGCACACTCGCGCACTTGCGAAACAGATCCCGCAGACGATGCAACATAGGGCGACTCTAATGTTTGGATAGAATCAATAATTAATAGGTTTGGTTTAATGCGTTGTGCTTCACGAAAAATTGCAGAGGTGTCTGTCGCACTGAGAATAAATAAATTTTCGTTGGGAGCACCCACCCTTTCTGCGCGCATCTTGATTTGTTGCATGCTTTCCTCGCCCGAGACATACAATGCAATCCCGTTATTCCACTGTAAGGCTGTTTGTAAAAACAAAGTGCTCTTTCCAATGCCGGGTTCGCCAGCCACAAGGGTAACAGAGCCGGGCACTAGGCCGCCGCCCAAGGTGCGATTTAGTTCGATGTCCTGTAAAATAATTCGTGGTTCATCGCTTACAATCACATCGTCCATGCGGTGAGCCTGTTTGGCTTCTTTGCTTTGTGCCTCCCAGACAAAGGCTTCTTTTTCTGTGGTTTTATCTTCTCGCTGAACCACCTCTTCTACATAGCTATTCCAGGCACCACAAGACGAACATTTGCCGGTCCACTTGGGTGTTTCGTGTCCGCACTGTTGGCAAAAAAAGGCTGTTTTTGTTTTGGCCATTAGCTTACTTTTAATTGCTGCATTTCATTGTGAACAAAACCAGATAGTTCTTTTATGTAGGTGGGCGAAAAATCAAATCGGATACCCGCAATTGCATAAAGGTCTTTCAGTGTTTTGGTATATCCCGCACTTAAAGAGGCCATGTAATTGTCTAGTGCCTGTTCTTTGTTTTGCTTGTATTGACGCCACATCGCAATAGCCCCCAATTGTGCAATGCCATATTCGATATAATAAAAAGGCACTTCAAAAAGATGCAGTTGTTTTTGCCAAAAACTATATTGATACTCTTGAAACTCGCTCCAATCAACCGTTCCGGTCGAAAACTCTTCGTGAATTGCTTTCCATACTTTTTCCCTTTCGGCTACACTATGGCCAGGATGTGTGTATAGCCAATGTTGGAACTTATCAATGGTGGCGATCCATGGCAATACGTCAATTACCCGCTCCATTTCTTCCCATTGTGCTCTAAGACATTCTTCTTTAGTTGCAAAGAAATCTTGCCAGTATTCAAGTGTGAATAATTCCATGCTCATGCTCGCCAATTCTGCAATTTCCATCGGGTATTCTTTCATTGCCGATAAGGGTAAATCATGCGATAAAAAGGAGTGGACTGCGTGGCCGCCCTCGTGCATCATGGTGATTAAATCATTTACCGTGCCGGCAGCATTCATAAAGATAAATGGAACGCCAGTCTCTGGAAGCGGGCAATTGTAGCCGCCGGGCGCTTTTCCCATTCTGCTGTCTAAATCCATGCGGCCCATTTCTTTCATTTTATCCAAGCATTCGCCAAAAAAGGGTCGGAGTTTAGCAAAAACGGCAATCGATTTGTCCAGCATTTCTTCGCCATTGGTAAATGGCTGTAAGGGCTCTCTGCCTATCGGTTCGGCATCTACATCGTAGGGTTTTAATTGCTCAATGCCCAGTTCTTTTCGCCGATGCTCTAGCAATTCTCTTTGTAGCGGAACAATATGTTCTTTCACCGCTTCGTGAAAAGCAAAACAATCTTCTGGTGTATAATCGAATCGGCCCAACTCCTGAAATTTGTAATCGCGATAATTGTCGAATCCCGCATTGAGGGCCACTTTTTGACGCAAATCCAACAGCTTTTCAAATAAATCGTTCAGTGTGGTTTTGTCTTGTAGTCTGCGATCGACCACTTTTTCAAAAACACTTTTGCGCAAGTTCCTGTCGGAGTTGTGGAGTAATTTTGCCGCTTGTTGCAATGTCATTTCTTTGCCCTCAATCTCTACAGACATAGCGCCGCTGATAGCACCATATTGCTGAGCAAGCACATTAATTTCTGATTGTAAAGCAATATTCTCTTCTCGGAATAGCCTTACAGAGTTGGCTACATTGCGCAAATAAGGAAAATATATTTTTTCATCGAGTTCGTTTTTGAAGGGGCTGTCCAAAAGTTTTTTGTTTATCGCAAAGGCGTAGGGCTTTATTTTAGGCTCGATCTCTGTTACAAAAAACGTGAAGGCCTCTTCTAGACTATTGTCTGTAGTGTCACAGGTCATTTTGATTTGGCGCCAGCATGCATCTTCGCCAATTGCCGATTCCAATTCGCTCAAATCGGCAAGCCATTGTTGCAAGGCTTCTGCCGAATCTAAACCTCTGTTTTGAAGATTTTCAAAAT
>JAXITL010000071.1:0-9361 GCA_034680125.1 Chitinophagaceae bacterium | reverse complement strand
TTACAAGGTTACGTTGTAGCCTTATCCTTACAGAGGAGTTTAAGTATTCATTGGTGGTATTGTTTAGCTCATCTGTAGAATAGGCGGTGCTGGCCTCTAAATCCCCCGAGTATTTTGAACCAAGCATATTCAGTCCTGCAGTGAATTCCGGAATGTTCCGCTTGATTTGGGGTAGCGCTGCCGATTTAAGTTTCGAATTGATGTTGTAATCTGATGCGGCTTGCATGCCAAAGCCAATGTAGAAAGTGGTCTTCACTTTCTCTGTTTGAGTAGCTTCGGTTTTTTGTGCAGCGCCTCTTTCTGCCCAGAGCAAAAGTACAGATGCTAAAAGAAAGGATTTCATGTGCTTGTGTTTCAATTTCGAAAATAGCATTAAGATGAGAGCTTTAAGTCGTTTAACAAAAGTTTAAACCGATTGGAATATGCTTTTCTTGGGGAGGGAAATCGCCTCAGACAGCCCTTGAAAATCCTTCGAAATGGGCTGCTATAGTTTGTTCTTTTTAGATGCAGGGTAGAAGCAAGGAATCTTCGGTACTAAGCCAATAGCCAGTAGGCCACAAAAGCGAAAGCATAGGCCAGTATGCCCATGTATACAAACTGAATAATTGGGTATTTCCAAGAACCTGTTTCGCGCTTGGTAATCGCCATGGTGCTCATACATTGCATCGCAAAAACATAAAACAAAAGCAGAGAAACGCCCGCGCCTAAAGTATATACGGGCTTTCCATCTGGCCAGCGCGCAGCGATTAATTTTTCACGCAATGAGGCATCCATGTTTTCGCTATCTCCCACGCTATACAAAGTGGCCATTGTGCCCACAAACACCTCTCTGGCAGCAAAGGAAGTAATCAGTGCAATGCCGATTTTCCAGTCGTAACCCAGAGGCTTAATGGCGGGTTCAATAGCGTGACCCACAATGCCGGCATAGGAGTTCGCTAACTTTTCAGTAGCATATTCATTGTTGAGTTGTACTGTTCGGGTGGGCTGCAAATGCTGAAGGCTAGCATATTTTTGCTCTAGTTCGCGCATTTTTTGGGGTGGACCAAAACTGCTCAGTGCCCAAAGAATGATGGAAATGACCAAGATCACTTTACCGGCATCCCGAACAAATATTTTGGCTTTTTCGACCATGGTAATACCCACATTTTTCCAACGTGGAGCACGGTATACGGGCAGTTCCATTAAGAAATAAGTCTTTTCACGCACCTTAATAAATAGGTCCATTATTTTAGAAACGACTAAGGCCATTACAAAACCCAAAAGGTATAGGGCCATCAGTACGAGTCCTTGTAAATTGAAAAAACCTAAAAAGCTTTTGGAAGGAATAACTAGGCCGATAAGAATGGTGTACACCGGTAATCTTGCCGAGCAGCTCATCAAAGGCGTTACCAAAATGGTAATCAATCGTTCCTTTTTGTTTTGAATTGTACGGGCGGCCATGATTGCCGGAACGGCACAAGCCATGCCACTAATGAGGGGCATCACCGAGCGCCCATTGAGTCCTACGCTGCGCATCAACCTGTCGGTAAGGAAAGAGATGCGTGCCATATACCCTGTGTCTTCGAGTATGGTAATACAGCCAAACAAAATCATTATTTGCGGAATAAACACCGCGATGCCACTTATGCCAGCCAGCACACCATTGATCATTAAGTCGGCAAAAAGCCCTTGGGGTAAAATATTGGATAAAGTGGCACTGAGCCAGCTGAAAGCCATTTCAACCCAATCCATTGGGTAGGTAGAAAACGAAAAGATGCTTTGGAATAAAAGGAATAAAACGACCAATAGAATGATGTTTCCGTACAGGGGATGTAGCAAAACCTTGTCGATTTTTTCGCTACGCAAGGCCTTTTGCATCGGCGTTTCTTCTTGGACGCATTTTTTAATGATGTCGGCTATCTTGCGATAGCGCCACAAAATTTCTTCCCCTTGTATTTTCGATTTGTGGAATTTTGCTTCACCCATTTGCGCGGCCATTTGCATCCTTTGCGCGGCGTGCAAAAAAGGCACATCGGGCAGCTGACAACACAAGTGTAAGGCTGCATAATCACTACTGGCTTGGGCAATGCTTTTTACCTCGCCCATCCAATGACCACAGAGACTTTGGATATCAATAAAACCAACCCGGCTGCTGTATTTCTGTTTTTGGACATCTTCTATTGTTTTTTTCAGCTCTTCGATGCCTTTGTTTCGGCGTGGGTTAGCCGCAATAATGGGCACACCAATATGCCTTTGCAACTCGGCTAGGTCAATATTAATGCCTTTCGTTTTGGCAATGTCCATCATGCTGAGTACAATAATGACCGGCATATTTAGGTCCATTATTTGTGTGCATAACAACAGATTTCTTTTGAGGTTCGAAGCATCGGCGATGACAATAGCCATGTCGGGCTTGTCTGGGTTATTGCTGTCAAGCAACACATCATAGGCCACTTGTTCGTCCTGGCTTTTGGGGTATAGGCTATAGGTGCCTGGCAGGTCGATGATATGCACGGATACGCCATTGCGTAAAAGACAGACACCTGTTTTTTTATCGACGGTTACGCCTGCAAAATTGCCCACCTTTTGGTTTAGCCCCGTGAGTGCATTAAACAGCGATGTTTTGCCGCTGTTGGGATTGCCTACTAGTGCTATTGAAAAGGGTTTTTGCATAAAAGATTGGGCGCAAAGATATTTGAATATCCTTAGCTAAAACGAAAAGTGTAAAGCTGCATCGATTATTTCTATAAAATTGTCATTAAAAAGCCATTTATCTCGTTGTATATTTGCGGCTTCGTGCTATTTTTGCTCAGCTATTATTTACCTTTTATCCTTGCCCTATGAATTTGTTTTTGTTAAACGCCACCACTAATTCCCTATCGGATTATCTGCCCATATTGATGCAAATTTTTATGGCTATTGGTATCGTAGCCATCATGATGGGCGGCTCGCACCTATTGGGCCCAAAGCGCAAAACAAAAGATAAACTGGCCAACTTTGAAAGTGGTATTAAAGCTATTGGAAATGCCCGTCAGCCAATGGCTATCAAGTATTTCTTGATTGCAATCTTATTCGTATTGTTTGATGTAGAGGTGATTTTCTTTTACCCCTATGCGGTCAATTTTAAAGAATTGGGTGCCGAAGGTTTTTTGGCAGTAGTCATGTTTGTGTCCTTCTTTTTGATTGGCTTTACCTATATCATTAAGAAAGGTGCATTGAAATGGGAAGATTAATTTGCTAATCAAATAGCCTTGAAAACAGCCGTTTTTATCGCTTCGAAAAAATACATTTTTTATGGGACGTCCGGTTCAGTATAATACAAATGAAAGACAATTAACCATCCCCGAAGGCTATTCGGGCGAAGGTTTTATGGCCACCAAAATGGATCAATTAGTCGGTCTTGGTCGCTCACATTCTCTATGGCCTTTGCCCTTTGCAACTTCTTGTTGTGGTATTGAGTTTATGGGTACTATGGGTTCTAATTACGACTTGGGCCGTTTTGGAGCCGAGCGTATGGGCTTCACTCCCCGCCAATGCGATGTATTATTGGTGGCGGGTACCATTTCTAAAAAACTAGCGCCCGTTTTGCGCCAGGTATATTTGCAAATGGCAGAACCTCGTTGGGTAGTGGCTATTGGTGCTTGTGCCTCTAGTGGTGGTATTTTTGATAGCTATTCAGTATTGCAAGGCATCGATCAGGTAATTCCTGTAGATGTCTATGTGCCGGGTTGTCCTCCAAGGCCAGAAGGTATTATAGAAGGTATTTTGCGGGTGCAAGATTTGGTTAGAGCAGAGAGTACTCGTCGCCGAAATCATCCCCGTTACAAAGAATTGATGGAAAGCTACGGCATCGAGTAAATAGCATTAAGCCCCTTTTTTTATTTGCAAAAGCATACAATGACCAACGAATATATTCAACAAGTACTTAGTGACCAATTTGGCGCTTCGGTGTGGGGTTTTGAAGAGAGCTTCGGAATCTTCTCCTTCAATATGAAGCCTGAAATCAATATGCAAGTGCTTCAGTTTTTATACGAAGACGCAGGATTGGCTTTTCAATTTCTGACGGATATTACTGGCGTGCATTACCCCGACAAAAAAGACGAAGAGCTTTGTGTGGTGTATCATATGCACAATTTGGTAGCCAACAAGCGTATCCGATTAAGAGCATCTGTACCCCATGCTCAACCTGATATTGCTACAGCCACAACTTTGTTTTCGGGAGCCAACTGGATGGAGCGCGAAACCTTCGACTTTTTTGGTGTGAACTTTATAGGCCATCCTAATTTGGTTCGTATTCTCAATGTAGACGAAATGAACTATTTCCCGATGCGTAAAGAATTCCCTATGGAAGACCCAACCCGCACGGATAAAGACGATGAAATGTTTGGACGCTAATCCATAAATCATAAACCATGTCAGACCAACATATACAACATATACAGCTTGCCGAGGAGTCTATCCAAAAGCAAACGACAACCTTGAACTTGGGGCCAACACACCCCGCCACACACGGTATATTCGAAAATGTACTCGAAATAGATGGCGAGAAAGTATTGAGCGCAACCCAGAATTTGGGGTATATCCATCGCGCATTCGAAAAAATTGCTGAGCGCCGTCCTTACGGACAAATACAACCATTGACCGATCGTTTAAACTATTGTTCGGCCCCCATTAACAATATTGGATGGCAAACCACAGTAGAAAAACTATTGGGTTTAACGATGCCCAAGCGTGTAGATTATCTGCGCGTGATGCTGATGGAATTTGCTCGTATTGCAGATCATTTGGTGTGTAACTCGGTAGTAGCGGTAGATACAGGTGCTTTGACTCCTTTCACTTATGTGTTTCAGATTCGTGAACGCATCTACGAAATATACGAAGCCATTTGCGGCGCGCGACTCACCACCAATATTGGACGTATCGGTGGTTTTGAAAGAAACCTAACCGACGATTGCTGGAAAAAAGTTCATGCATTGATGGCGGATTTACCCAAGGCTTTAAACGAATTTGAAACCTTGTTGAACCGCAATCGTATTTTTATGGATCGCTCTATTGGCGCGGGCGCTATCTCTGCCGAGCGTGCATTGAATTATGGTTTTACAGGCCCTAATCTACGTGCTGCGGGTGTGGACTATGATGTGCGCGTGCACAGCCCTTATTGCTCTTACGAAGATTTTGAATTCGACATTCCTGTAGGAACAAATGGCGATGCCTACGACCGCTTTATGGTGCGCAATGGAGAAATGTGGCAGAGCTATAAAATTATTCAACAGGCCATTGAAAAGCTGAAAGACCTTGACCCTAGCGTTTATCACGCGGATGTCCCTGCTTATTATTTGCCAGAGAAAAAAGAAGTGTATACCAAAATGGAAGCGCTCATCTATCACTTTAAAATAGTGATGGGCGAGATAGATATTAAGGCGGGTGAAGTATACCACTCGGTAGAAGGGGGCAATGGCGAATTGGGTTTTTACCTCATTAGTGATGGGGGAAGAGCGCCTTTCCGCTTGCATTTCCGCCGACCATGCTTTATATATTATCAGGCTTACCCAGAGATGATTAAAGATGGATTACTCAGTGATGCGGTTATTGCCTTGAGTAGCATGAATGTAATCGCAGGAGAGTTGGATGCTTAATTAAACAATTAAAATCAGAAAGGTTTAAACCTTTACTATATGATACAGTTTTCACAAGAAAAAATGACCAAAGTAAAAGAAATCATTGCCCGCTACCCCGAGGGGAAGCATAAAAGTGCTTTGATTCCAGTATTGCATTTGGCGCAAGAAGAATTTGGCGGTTGGTTAGACGTGCCGGTGATGGATTATGTTGCCGAGGTGCTGAGCATCAAGCCAATCGAAGTGTATGAAGTGGCTACTTTTTACACCATGTTCAACATGAAGCCGGTAGGTAAATATGTGTTGGAAGTTTGCCAGACAGGGCCATGTATGCTGAGTGGTAGTGATCAAATTATCAGCCATATCAAAAACAAATTGGGCATTGCCGAAGGCGAAACAAGTGCAGACGGTTTGTTTACTTTGAAGCCCGCCGAATGTTTAGGCGCTTGTGGTTATGCCCCAATGATGCAGCTGGGCAAGCATTACCGCGAGCATTTGACTATTGAAAGGGTGGATGCTATTATTGAAGAATTGCGCGCAGCAGCAAAAAACTAAAATAGTGCAATGACTTTCGCAGAAGTAATGACGGCGTTAGAAAAGCTCGGAACAGAACAAACCCGAAAAACCTGGACAAAGCAAGGTGCTGTTGGTGATTTTTGGGGTGTGAAGATTGGTGATATGAAAGTCGTTCAAAAGAAAATAAAGCACAACCACGAGTTGGCATTAGCTCTTTACAATACTAGAAATGCAGATGCCATGTATTTTGCCGGATTAATTTCGGAGCCCCAAAAAATGAGTAAAGCAGATTTGCAACATTGGGCAGAAGAGGCCACTTGGTATATGCTCAGTGAATACACCGTGGCTTGGGCAGCATCCGAAAGTAATTTTGGTAGAGAATTGGCCATAGAATGGATGGACTCAGAAAAAGAATTAGTTGCGGCAGCCGGTTGGAGTACCTATAGTAATTTGTTGGCCTTGAAACCCGACGAAGAGCTGAATGAAAAAGAAATAAAAGCTTTGTTGCAACGAATGGCTACAACCATTCAGCAACAAGCAAACAGAGTAAAATATACGATGAATGGCTTTTTGATTTCGGTAGGAGCACATTTTGTGCCCTTGGCCGATGAAGCAAAAAAAGTGGCGAAAGAAATGGGAATAGTGAGCATAGACATGGGCGGCACGGCGTGCAAAGTGCCAGATGCCCTAGCGTATATCGAAAAGATAGAAGCAACGGGCAAGGCAGGCAAAAAGAAGAAAACAGTGTTTTGTTAACAGCATAAAATGAGCCACAAATTAGAAATTGAAATCCTATTGCCAGCGACACCTACACAGGTGATGCACATGCTTACAGAGCAAAAGCAAATGGAAATCTGGAGTGGTGAAGAGGTAATATTTGAGGCAAAGGAAGGTGGAAAAGTGGAACTGTTTGGGGGCTGGATGCGAGGCGAAGTGAAAAGTATTCAAGCCCATGAATTAAGCTATACTTGGAGAGCGGCGGATTGGAGCGAGGAGACAGCAGATTCTTTGGTACATTTTAAATTGAAAGAAAGCGGAGCGCAAAGCTTGTTGGTACTTAAGCATAGCAATTTGCCCGATGAAGAAGAAGTGAAGAGCCAAAAAACGGCTTGGTTTGATTTCTTTTTTACACCGCTGGAAGATTATTTGATGATACGATATAATGCAGAATAGGCTTGTTGTGTTTTGGAAAGGCTCCTTATTGATGTTGATGCTGTTGTGCAATGTTTCTTTGCAAGCGCAGCAAAAAGATTCGATAGGTTTGCAGAACGCAGTGCATAGACTCCACCAGGCTTTGGTGATGAAAAACAACAAAGCCATAAAAAAATTGGTGAGTCAGCGCATACAATATGCCCATTCTAACGGCTGGATAGAAACGAGGAAAGAGATGATAAAACATTTGAAGGACGGCACGCTAAGCTACAAGTCGATAAAGCTGGATAATATAGAAACAGCGATTGATGGTAATGTGGGGCTTGCAAAAAGCAAAGGCCAATTTGTAGTGATCATGGGGAATTCGGTTTTAGAATTTCAGCTCAAAGTCACTCAGATATGGGAATGGAAACGAAGGAAATGGATGTTGATGAGCAGGCAGAGTGTGCGGTTGAATGAAGAAAATAAAAACTAAGAGGTTAATCGATCTTGCCTTTTAAAATTTGATATTTTAGGTATGAAATTATTATTAGAAAACGCCCATGTTGAGGGCATTCGTTATTACGAAACCTACCGCAAAACCGGTGGCTACCGCGCTGTTGAGAAGGCCTTGAAAATGACTCCTGACGAGTTAGTAGAAGAGGTAAAGAAGAGCGGATTGCGTGGTCGTGGGGGCGCAGGCTTCCCTACAGGCATGAAGTGGAGTTTCCTCGCAAAACCCGAAGGCGTTCCCCGCCATTTGGTGGTGAATGCCGATGAGTCGGAGCCGGGTACTTTTAAAGATCGTTACCTCATGGAGTTCTTGCCCCACTTGTTTATCGAAGGAATGATTATTTCTTCTTTTGCTTTGGGAAGCAATACCTCTTATGTCTATATCCGTGGCGAGTACGCTTGGATTCCGGATATCTTGGAGCAAGCCATTGCCGAAGCAAAAGCAAATGGCTGGTTGGGTAAAAATATTCTTGGTTCTGGATTTGATTGTGAAATTTATGTACATCGCGGCGCGGGTGCTTATATCTGTGGTGAAGAAACAGCCTTAATTGAAAGCCTTGAAGGCAAGCGTGGCAATCCACGTATCAAGCCGCCATTCCCTGCGATACAAGGGGTATGGATGCGCCCTACTGTGGTGAATAATGTAGAAACGATTGCGGCGGTTGTGCCCATCATCAATATGGGTGGCGAAGAATATGGCAAGATTGGTGTGGGCCGTTCTACAGGCACTAAATTGATGTCGGCCTGCGGCAATTTGAAACGCCCTGGTGTTTATGAAATTCCTTTTGATCTTTCTGTCGAAGAGTTTATCTATGGCGACGAATGGTGTCAAGGTATAGCCAATGGCAAAAAGTTAAAAGCATGCATTCCCGGCGGTTCTTCTGTTCCCATTTTACCAGCAAACCTTTTGCTCAAAACAGCAAAAGGCGAAACACGCTGTATGAACTACGAAAGTCTTTCTGATGGCGGATTTGCAACGGGCTCTATGTTGGGTTCAGGTGGATTTATTGTGTTGGACGAAGACCAATGTGTGGTGCGCCACACGATGTCTTTAGCGCGTTTCTACAAGCACGAAAGTTGCGGACAATGCAGCCCATGCCGCGAAGGAACAGGATGGATGTACCGCATCTTGAAAAAAATAGAATACGGACAAGGCACTATGGCGGATATTGATTTGCTATGGGATATTCAAAGAAGAATTGAAGGCAATACGATTTGTCCACTAGGCGATGCGGCGGCTTGGCCTGTTGCAGCAGCCATCAGACATTTCAGAGACGAATTTGAATGGCATATTCTGAACCCGGAAGAAAGCCAAACAAGAAATTATGGATTAGCACATTATGCGGATCCCTTGGAGATAGTGCTGGCTTAAATTTTTTCTCGCAAAGGCGCTAAGAAGCAAAGGCGCAAAGATTTATGGAAAGAACAGAAAATGAAATATCGAAAATTGTTTTTGAGCTTTCTCTGAACTTGCATAAAATGTATGGGCCGGGTTTATTTGAAAGTGTTTATGAAGAGATTTTAAATTATGAATTACAACAAGCAGGATTGTTAGTAGAACGACAAAAGCCAATACCTGTGATTCATAATGAACTAAAAATGGAAAT
>JAXITL010000070.1:0-9467 GCA_034680125.1 Chitinophagaceae bacterium | reverse complement strand
TTTGCCCAGTTGGGTTCTATCTATCTTGAAAAAGTAATGGGGATCAACGGGCCGCGTGTTTCTTTATTAAATATTGGTGAAGAAGAAGGTAAAGGAAATATCTTGGCTCAAGCCACCTACCCCTTACTGAAAGAGACCCCGAACATTAATTTTGTAGGCAATACGGAAGGCCGTGATATTTTTAAAGACAAAGCAGACATTTTTGTTTGCGAAGGTTTTGTAGGCAATATTGTACTCAAGCTCGCAGAATCTGTTTACCATATTTTCAAAGAAGAAAGAGGCATTCAAGATGAGTTTTTGGATAATTTCAACTACGAAATTTATGGAGGAACGCCTATTCTTGGTATTAATGCACCGGTAATGATTGGTCATGGTATTTCTTCGGCACGTGCCTTTGATAATATGATCAGGAATATCGAGAAAATCATGAACTCTAATCTTATTGCCGCTTTTCAAGAAAAGTTTAAGCAATAGTTTTATCACGAAATTTTTTTAGATCCCCTTTGAGCAATGGCTTCAAGGGGATTTTTATTGCTTGTACATTTCATGTTTCCTTCCTTGTTGCACATTTTGTTGTGTCGTTCATGCTGTTGATTCGCTTGTTTTTTCATTTTATATACAAAAGCCTTCTTAAATTGCAGCATGGAATTAAAGGAGATTGTTGAGTTTAAATCCTCACCCCTCATTCGAGAAAAACTATCAGAAATTGGTTTTGCCAAGACCTTTGCAGAAGGGGAGCCAATTCTTAATGAAAATGCTTACATCAGAGCCATCCCAATTGTTACTACAGGAAGCATAAGAGTTATGCGCACTGATGACGATGGTAGAGAAATATTGCTCTATTATATTAGGGCAGGGGAGAGTTGTATTATGTCCTTTTTGGGCGGTATGCACCATGATACCAGCAAGGTAAAGGCCATTGCAGAAGAGGAAACCGAAATATTATTTATCCCCATTGACAAAGTAAATTTATTGATAAAGGAATTTCCCGAATGGTTGGATTATATCTTTCGCTTGTATCATAAACGCTTTGAAGAGTTGTTAGAGGTAGTCAATGCCATTGCATTCAAAAAACTCGATGAACGGCTATTGAATTTTATACAAAAGAAATCGGAATTGACCGCTAGTCGCACGATTTTGATAACCCACGAACAATTGGCAAACGAAATGGGTACCGCTCGGGTGGTGGTTTCCCGATTGTTGAAACAAATGGAGGATGAAGGATTGGTATCCTTGGGTAGAAATAAAATTGTACTGCTGTAAAAAAAAATCGTTCAAAAACAGCCTTTATTGTACAAGCCTTTAAGAACACTATTTTTAGTACACCTATAAAGAACAAT
Source organism: Chitinophagaceae bacterium (assembly GCA_034680125.1). GTDB lineage: Bacteria > Bacteroidota > Bacteroidia > Chitinophagales > Chitinophagaceae > Rurimicrobium. The sequence goes on along the minus strand of JAXITL010000070.1, from coordinate 8,127 downwards.
AAGACTAACTTAATCAATCTCGCTGCTTTTTTTATGGCAGCGAGATTTTTTGTTTTTTAAGATGTAACTAATCAATGAATATGGGTTGGCTGTGAAAAAAAATCAAGCAATGTAACAAAAGTGGCTGTAGCAGTATGTAAAACAGTACATCTTTGCACTATCAATCGAAGAACACCCTGTTGACACAAAATGTCCAAAATGGTTTAAGTCTTTTGCTTTAAGATTGCTTAAAAAGATATTCAATAATGGATTTCATTTCTAAATATAAATTAACCCTCATTGGCCTCTTGATTGGGGCGCTAGCCGGCTACCTTTATTATTATTTTGTTGGTTGTGCTAGCGGAACTTGCGCGATTACTTCAAAGCCCTTAAATAGCACACTATATGGTGCAATGATGGGTGCTTTATTATTGAATATTTTTCAAAAAGAAAACATCAAAACAAAATAAAAAAAACATGAACGCAGAAAAATTAATCAAAGAAAAAAAAGGTACAATAGTAGATGTCAGAACTATTGAAGAATTTAGTGGTGGCCATGTTGCTGGCTCCATCAATATCCCTTTGCAAGAGGTACAACAAAGAATGTCCGAACTGAAAAGTTTGCAACAACCCTTAGTGCTGTGTTGCGCAAGTGGCGGACGAAGCGGACAAGCTACCATGTTTTTGTCGCAACAAGGAATTGAATGTTACAATGGCGGATCTTGGCTCGATGTAAATTATTATCAATCACAAACTGTATAAAATTCAAAATGGAAAATTCAGAACAAATATTGTCTATCCCTCGAATTGGTGATAGGGCACCAGAATTTACAGCTATTACCACACAAGGTGAAATAAGATTTCCAGAAGATTATCAAGGTAAATGGGTTATTTTATTCAGTCATCCTGCAGATTTTACACCAGTTTGCACCTCTGAATTTATGACATTTGCAAAAAGAGAGCATGAATTCAATGCACTTAATTGCCAATTGGTGGGATTGTCTATTGATGGTTTATATAGTCATATTGCTTGGCTGAGAACAATCAAGGAGAGAATTGAATTTAAGGGAATGAAGGACATCGAGGTTAAATTTCCATTGATAGAAGACATCACAATGGAAGTAGCCAAAAAATATGGCATGATACAGCCTGGCGAAAGTTCTACAAAAGCAGTAAGAGCAGTGTTTTTTATTGACCCTAAGGGTATGGTTCGTGCAGTTATTTATTACCCACTTTCTTTAGGTAGAAATTTTGATGAGCTGAAAAGGGCATTAATCGCAATGCAAACAGCAGATACTTACAATATCGCAACTCCTGCAGATTGGCAACCAGGTGATGATGTAATTGTTCCAACACCAGGCTCTTGTGGTGTTGCAAAAGAAAGAATGGAAAATTTGGAAGAAATGACTTGTTACGATTGGTTTTTTTGTACCAAACCATTAAGTATTGACAAAATTAAAACAAATTAAAATGTTCAACGGAATTAAAAATTTATTGGGCTTAGGCCCCAAAGTTGATTATGCTGCATTGGTAAAACAAGGCGCCATAATATTAGATGTTCGTAGCAAAGGCGAATACGCAAGTGGCCATATTAAGGGTTCTATCAATATTTCAGTAGATACCTTAAGTAACCAACTGAAACAGCTCGATAAAAACAAAACCATTATTACTTGTTGTGCTAGTGGTATGCGCAGCGCCTCGGCAAAAAGCATGTTGAAATCTAATGGATTTACCGAGGTGCACAATGGCGGTGCTTGGAGTAGTCTTCAAAGCAAAATTTAAAATAATTATGAAACAAAGAATTTTAAGCAATTGGACCTTAAGGAGAGTGCTTTACTTGGTTTTGGGTATAGTGGTAATGGTGCAATCTGTAATGAGTGAACAATGGTTTGGTCTTGCTTTTGGCGCTTATTTTGCCTCCATGGGTTTGTTTGCATTTGGTTGTGCAGGGGGGCATTGTTACGGCAGCGCTCCATCAGCTTCCTTTGATGGGCAAAATTCGGTTCCGGTGGTAGAAGATATCAAATTTGAAGAAGTAAAAAACAACTAAACATGTCAGCAAAATTTTCAGAAATTATCAATAGCGACACGCCTACCTTAGTCGATTTTTTTGCCGAATGGTGTGGGCCTTGTAAAATGATGAAACCGATTTTGGAAGATTTGAAATCAAAGGTCGGTGAACAGGCAAAAATTTTAAAAATTGATGTTGATAAAAACCCCAACGTGGCTTCCGCCTATCAGATTCAAGGAGTACCTACCTTGATTTTATTCAAGAATGGGCAAATAATATGGCGACAGTCGGGCGTAGTTTCGGCACAGAATCTTCAACAAATCATCAAACAAAATGTATAAAAAATGAAAAAATTATTTTCAATTGCCTTCGCGGCTATACTCTTGAGCAGCTGTAGCAATGCGCAGTCTGGGCAAAACAACCTTAGCCCTACAGCCTTTGCTGCCAAAATTAAAGCAACGCCTAATGCAGTGATATTGGATGTGCGTAGGCCCGATGAATATGCAGGAGGACATGTGGCAAATGCCTTAAACTATGAGTGGAATGGGTCGCAATTTGCAAAACAAATTGCTTCACTTGATAAATCCAAACCCGTATTTGTGTATTGCCTAAGTGGTCGTAGAAGCGCATCCGCAGCGAGTAAAATGCGCGCTGATGGATTTAAAATAGTGTATGAAATGGATGGAGGAATGTCGGGATGGAGCGCTTCCCACTTACCGGAAACAAAATAGTTCTTTAGTGATTGTAGCATTAAATCCAATAAAAAAGACCATTTACAAATCTTTTGTAAATGGTCTTTTTGTTTTTTGCTTATGCTCTTATCCGATTTTACCCACCATTGTTTTAGGGTCTACCCAAGCATCAAATTCTTCGGGTGTTACATAACCCAATTCAACCGCTGTTTCTTTTAAAGTCTGTCCTTTTTTATGCGCGGTTTGCGCTATTTCGGCAGCTTTGTAATAGCCAATTTTTGTATTCAATGAGGTCACCAACATCAATGAATTATTGAGATGGGCTTGTATATTTTTATCAATGGGTTCAATGCCTACGGCGCATTTATCGTTAAACGAAACGCAGCCATCACCAATTAAACGTGCACTATGCAAGAAGTTATAAATCATGACAGGTTTAAAAACATTCAATTCAAAATGTCCGTTTGAACCACCAATAGAAATAGCCACATCATTGCCCATTACCTGTGCCGCAATCATAGTTAAAGCCTCGCATTGTGTGGGGTTTACTTTGCCGGGCATAATAGAAGATCCTGGTTCGTTATCTGGAATCATAATTTCGCCGATACCACTGCGTGGGCCAGAGCTGAGCATGCGCACATCATTGGCAATTTTCATTAGACTTACCGCAACGGTCTTTAGAGCACCATGTGCTTCTACGATAGCATCGTGAGCGGCTAAGCTTTCAAATTTATTTTCAGCGGTTACAAAAGGTAGGCCCGTTAAGGCAGCGATTTTAGCAGCGACATTTTTATCGTATCCTTCAGGTGTATTGATACCAGTACCTACAGCCGTTCCACCCAATGCCAATTCACTCAAATGAGCCAATGTATTGTTGATGGCTTTTAAACCATGGTCTAGCTGCGAAACATAGCCACTGATTTCTTGCCCAAGCGTAATAGGTGTAGCATCCATAAAATGGGTACGTCCAATCTTCACCACTTGCATGTATTCTTTCGATTTGGCAGCAAGGGTATCCCGTAGTTTTTTGATACCTGGAATGGTGGTTTCCATAAGGATTTTATAGGCTGCAATATGCATGGCTGTTGGGAAGGTATCGTTGGACGATTGTGATTTATTCACGTCATCATTAGGGTGAATAAATTTTTCTTTATCACCCAAAGAGCCGCCCTGAAGCACATGTGCACGATAAGCCACTACCTCGTTGACGTTCATATTGCTTTGTGTGCCCGAACCTGTTTGCCACACGACCAAAGGAAATTCATCATCTAATTTGCCCTCTAAAATTTCATCACAAACTTGTCCAATAAGTTGTGACTTTTCTGGAGCCAATCCTGCTAATTCCGTATTGGTCAAAGCCGCAGCTTTTTTAAGGTAAGCAAATGCCCTAATAATTTCCTTAGGCATTTTGTTGATGTCTTGTGCAATTTTAAAATTGTCGATTGAACGTTGTGTTTGTGCGCCGTAATATGCTGTAGCAGGCACTTTTACCTCGCCCATGGTGTCTTTTTCGATACGAAATTCCATTGAGATGTTTTATGTTGGTTTAAAAAAGTATTTTTTTCTGGCGCAAAGATAATTGCTGTTACTCGATTTCTCTTGGTTAAAGAAGGTGATTTTTGCCAACAATGCTCCAAAATAAAAAAAGGCAATTCAAATAGAATTGCCTTTAAGAATAGGTTTTTGGGAACCTGTATTAAGCGTGTTGTTCAATTTTTTTGATATAAGCAGATTTTTGTGCTGCACCTACTTGTTTATCCACTACTTTACCATCTTTGATAAAGAGTACACAAGGAATGCTGGTAATACCATATTCCATTGACACGTTTGGATTTTCATCCACGTTTACTTTACCCACATTTACGGTGTCGGCATATTCAGTACTCAAAGCATCAATAGTAGGGCCAAGCGCCAAACATGGACCGCACCATGGAGCCCAAAAATCTACCACCGTAAGACGGTTGGCGTTCAACACTTCTGTTTGGAAATTTGCATCAGTATATACAGCTGCCATTTTTTATGTTGTTTTAATGATTAAAATGAAAAATTTAAGAGTGTAAAATTAGTGTTTTTGTTCCATGCAATTCTTTTTGTTTCGTTAATATTCACATTGAACTTTTCTATAGCCTTGTATGGAGTTGAATACAAGTTTTGGTAGCCAGCAATGATTCATGCATCACCTTCCCGCTTTAATTCACTTCCACGGAGTATTCGATATAATCGTGTTCCTGTAGATAGCTAACGAGTTCGTCATTTAATTGCAATTTGGCCCCTCCACTGCGTAAACCAATATTCTGCATGGTTGTTAGGTCTGCCACTTGAATGCTAAATTCTGTGCTGCCCGGGTTTTGCTGAAAGTTGTTTATAAAAAACTGAACTGTTTCAGGGGTTAATTTATGCAAGGGCATGCGCATCGCAATTTTTTTCGTCAATAGTTTGCGTACTTGTTCGAGCAATACGATACTCTGAACTTGAAACTCCCAAACGCCAGGTCGGAAGCGGTTTTCGGCATAAGACCCTGTAATCATTATTTTTTGGTTGTCCTTCAGGTAGTCGCCATACTTAACGTGGTTTTCCTTCCAAAAAGTCAATTCCATTTTGCCGCTATAGTCATTCAGTACACAGCGGCTATAGAGGTCTCCTTTTTTGGTATACAATTCTTTGGCATCGGATACAAATCCGGCTATTCTTATCGTTCGATTCTTGCGATTTTCTAGGTCGGTGATGGGTGAAAATCCATAGTTTTCCATCTCGAATTTATAGCCATCAAGAGGGTGTGCGCTGATGTAGATACCTACTACTTCTTTTTCTTTCTCTAGTAATTCAGGTAGCAACCATGGCTCACAACTGGGAATTTCAGGTGGCTTCACATCGGGCATTGCCATGGCGCCAAAAAGGCTATTGGTGTTCATTTGTGCGTCGGCCTGGTATTGGTTGCCAAAACGAATAATGCGTTCCAAATTATTCATTTGCTCGCCTGCACTCGTATGAAAATATTGCGCTCGGTGCAGTTCTTTAAAGCTATCAAATCCCCCAGCAAGAATTAAATTCTCAATTGATTTTTTATTGACAGTTCTTTGATTTACCCGTTTTACCAAATCAAAAATAGTAGCAAATGGGCCGTTCGCTTTTCGTTCACTTAAAATATCTTCCACTGCGGCTTCGCCAACACCTTTAATGGCGCCCATTCCAAACCGAACAATGCCTTCTTTATTTACCGCAAAGCCTTTTAAGGATTCATTGATATCTGGTCCTAAAACTTTTAAACCCATGCTGCGACATTCCTCCATGAAGAAGGTAATCTTATCAATACTGCTGGCATTATTGAGCACAGCTGCCATAAATTCGGAAGGGTAATGGGCTTTGAGGTAAGCGGTTTGATAAGCCACCATCGCATAACAGGTGGAATGCGATTTGTTGAAAGCGTATTGCGCAAAGGCTTCCCAGTCGGTCCAAATTTTCTCTAACTTATCGGCAGGATGACCTTTGGCTGTGGCACCCTCCACAAATTGACTCTTCATTTCATCCAAGGTCTTGCGATCCTTTTTACCAATTGCTTTACGCAGTACATCGGCATCCCCTTTAGAGAATCCTGCAATTTTTTGCGATAGCAACATCACCTGTTCTTGGTATACTGTAATACCATAAGTATCGGCGAGATACTCTTCCATTACAGGTAAATCATAAGTGATGTCTTCTAGTCCATGCTTACGCTTAATAAAGTTGGGGATATATTGAATAGGGCCTGGACGATACAAGGCATTCATCGCAATAAGGTCTGCAAACTTATCAGGCTTTAGGTCGCGTAAATGCTTTTGCATGCCAGGGCTTTCAAACTGAAAAGTACCATTGGTATCGCCACGTTGATATAACTCATAAGTCTTTGCATCATCGAGCGGGATGTCATCTATATCGATAATGATGTTGTAATTGAGCTTAATCAATTCCAAGGCATCTTTGAGGATAGATAGGGTTTTTAATCCCAAAAAGTCCATCTTAATTACTCCAGCATTTTCAATAACCGTTCCTTCAAATTGGGTAATGAGTAGGTTCACTTCTTTGGAGGTACTTACCGGTAATAAATCGCTCAAGTCGCTAGGTGCAATGATGATTCCGGCGGCGTGGATACCGGTGTTGCGCACCGAACCTTCTAGTTTTTCGGCCTCGTGTAGGATAGCGCCCATGGGTGTGCTGTCATCGGCATAAATTTCTCTGAGTTGTCGAACACCTACCAGAAATTCTTCACTCAAATCTTCTTTTTCCTTCAAACTTTTCTCGTCTTTGGTTGAAACATCGAAAGGGGCATGCAGCATGCGTTTCAAAGAAATGCCTGGTTTTTCTGGAATCAATTTGGCCAAAGCATTGGCTTCTGCCAAGGGCAAATCCATTACCCGAGCCACGTCTTTGATACTGCTTTTAGCGGCCATGGTGCCATAAGTAACAATATGCGCTACTTGGTTTTTACCGTATTTATCTACTACATAATCGATTACTTTTTGTCTACCCGAATCATCAAAATCTGTATCAATATCGGGCATCGATTTACGGTCGGGATTGAGGAAACGTTCAAATAGCAAATTGTATTTGATGGGATCAATATTGGTGATGCCTATGCAATAAGCCACCGCCGAACCTGCTGCCGAGCCACGCCCTGGACCAATGAATACGCCCATATCCCGTCCCGCTTTGATAAAGTCAGATACGATGAGGAAGTAGCCCGCAAAACCCATGGTGCGGATGGTAAACAGCTCAAATTTGATGCGTTCTTCTACCTCGGCGGTAATTTCTTTATAGCGTTCTTTAGCGCCTTCCCAAGTGATGTGCTCCAAGTAAGCGTCTTGGTCGTCATTAAATTTTTGCGGCACTTTAAAATGGGGCAACAAAATATCGCGCTCCAATTTTAGAGGCTTTACCTTATCCACAATCATACCCGTATTGTCAATCGCCTCGGGTAGGTCATGAAAGAGGTTGGACATTTCGTCCGTTGTTTTGAAATAAAATTGATCGTTGTAAAAAGCAAAGCGCTTATTGCGCATACCGCCATCATCATCCCCAAAATCTTTCATCTTTTCGGTGGCTTGCTTTTCGCCTGTATTGATGCAGAGTAAAATGTCGTGGGCATTGTAATCCTCCACATCTACATAGTGCGAATCGTTGGAGGCGATAATGGGTACCCGATATTTTCGGGCAAATTTCACCAACACTTCGTTCACCTTTAATTGGTCGGGGATTTCGTGGCGTTGAAACTCTACATAATAATCTTCCCCAAACAAATCCAACCACCATTTGAAGACCTTTTCTCCCGCTTCTTCGCCATGCTCTAAGATAGTGCGGGGCACTTCGGCACCGAGGCAACAAGTAGTGGCAATCAAGCCTTCGTGGTGTTGCAGCAATATTTCTTTATCGATACGGGGATACTTACCATATAGCCCTTCCATATAGCCG
>JAXITL010000069.1:0-9729 GCA_034680125.1 Chitinophagaceae bacterium | reverse complement strand
GATAAGTTGAATGGTCGCGGATGGGATGGAACCTACAAAGGTCAGCCAATGCCCTTTGGTGTATATGTGTACATTATCCGTGTATCCTTTGCGAATGGTGTTACTGAAAACTATAGCGGTAACGTAACCTTAATTCGATAATCAATCAAGAGATAATTGAAACGAATATTTCCAAAAAAGCCACAAAGAAATTTGTGGCTTTTTTGATTACTTTTACTCGGTAGATAAGAATGTATAATGGCAGAATATAGTGTGGGTGATGCCCTAAAAAGACTGATTGCACAATCGGGCTGGGGTGAAAAGGCTCAAGAATATCGTATAAAGGAGGATTGGGAAAAAATAATGGGTGTGACCATTGCGCGGTACACGCATCAAATTCAATTGCGCAATAAGGTTTTGGTTATCAGTACAGATGTTGCGCCACTAAAACACGAATTGCTCTTGGGTAAAGAAAACCTAATTCAAAAAATTAATCAGCACTTTGGTGAGACCCTTATTTTGGATATCAAACTAAGATAGATGTTGATGGATGATCACGGATGTAGGATGTGACGGGTTTTAAAACGGCTTCGTTTTGCTTTAGCTCATTCATCAATCCAAAATCACAAATCGGCCATTCCGTTTGTTCTTTTATAAATGAACAAGTCTTGTAAGTCATTGATTTTCAATAAAGCATTTTTTAATAAAATGCTGTAAAAAATTGTTCAATAGAAATATTGTTCTACCTTTGCAGTCCGAATTTTAAAAAATTAAACACAAATACAATGTCTCATTTCAGTAAAGAAGAAAAATTAAGCATCTTCAAAGAATTTGGTGGTGATGAAAAAAACACTGGTTCTATCGAAGCGCAAATTGCGATGCTTACACAACGTATCAACCACATTTCTCAGCATATCAAAGGTGGTAACAAAAAAGATTTCTCTTCAAACCGCGGTTTGATGAAAATGGTTGGTCAACGTAAACGCAAATTGCTTTACCTCAGCCGTACCAACCTTACCAGCTATCGCGCCTTGCTCGAAAGACTTGGATTGCGTAAGTAATCATTTAATAACACTGCTATTCCCGACAGAGATGTTGGGAATAGCTTTTTTATGCCCATAATATTTTATCTTTACAAGATATTTTTTTAAAAAGAAATAAATTAAGTATTAACAGAGTTTTCTTTAGTAAAATGCTTGTTTTAATTTAATAAAAAGAAATTACCCGTTTGCTACCATATATATGCGGCGTAGCAGGCGTTTAGACGACAAAGTCCGCATTTTTGATGACAAAAATTTAAAAACAAACAAGCAATCTTTATGACGCTGAATCCAACTTCCGTATCATTCAAACTGAATGATGGCCGCGAAGTAACAATCGAAACGGGCAAACTTGCTCGCCAAGCCGATGGAGCCGTAACCGTACGCCTCGGCAATGCCATTCTCCTCGCTACTGTAGTAGCCAACAAAGAGCCTAAACCAGGCCAATCATTCTTTCCGCTAACGGTAGATTATCAAGAAAAATTTGCTTCAGCTGGTCGTATTCCGGGTTCTTTCTTTAAAAGAGAAGGCCGCTTGAATGATTATGAAATTTTAATTTCCCGTTTGATAGACCGCGCTTTGCGCCCTTTATTTCCTGAAGATTATTATTGCGATGTACAAGTGTTGGTATCTTTAATTTCTTCGGATATTGAAGTAATGCCTGACGCTTTAGCTTGCCTTGCTGCTTCTGCTGCATTGGCTGTGTCTGATGTGCCTGTACAAGAAATTATCTCAGAAGTGCGTATTGCACGAATAGATGGTGCATTCCACATCAATCCTTCTCGTAGCGATTTGGCAAGAGCTGATATGAACTTCATTATTGCGGCTACCGAAAAGAATATCATGATGGTGGAAGGTGAGGCAAAAGAATGCCAAGAAGCCGATGTTGTAAAAGCTATTGAGCTAGCACACGAAGCCATTAAAGTACAAGTAAAAGCACAACAAGCATTAAGAGACAAATTGGGATTGACCACTAAACGTGAAGTAGTTCCTGTGGCTGTTGATGCTGATTTGAAAGCACGCGTTGATGCATTTGCGGGCGCAAAAATGCTAGCAATAAGCATGAGCGGCTCTGCTAAGCACGACAGAAGTGATGCCATTAAAGTTCTCAAGGAAGAATTGAAAGCGCACCTTAGCGAAGGTCTTGAGCCAGAAACAAGTTTGGCAGAAGACATTTGGAGCGAAGCAAAACGTCATTATGAAGATTTACAATACCATACTGTTCGCAATATGATATTGGATAAAGGTGTACGCCTTGATGGTCGTAAAACAGATGAGGTTCGCCCCTTGTTTATGGAAATTGATGCATTGCCTTCACCTCATGGTTCGGCATTATTTACCCGTGGCGAAACACAATCTTTAACCACCGTTACTTTGGGTGCAAAGGACAGTGAATTGTTGATTGAAACGGCTGCAACATCTGAGTATCAAAAATTCATTTTACACTATAACTTTCCTCCCTTTTCTACAGGAGAAGCTCGACCAATGCGTGGTGTAGGTCGTAGAGAAGTAGGTCATGGTGCTTTGGCAAAACGCTCTTTGGAGCAAATGATGCCCGGTCTAGAATATCCTTACACCGTGCGTGTGGTATCCGATATTTTAGAATCAAATGGTTCCTCTTCAATGGCTACTGTTTGTGCTGGTTCCTTGGCGCTTATGGATGCAGGTGTTCCCTTCCCCAAACACGTAAGTGGTGTGGCTATGGGTTTAATCAGTCGTTCTGAAGATAAAAAATGGGCTGTTTTGACAGACATTTTGGGCGATGAAGATCATCTAGGTGATATGGACTTTAAAGTGACGGGAACACGCGAAGGTATTTGCGGTATCCAAATGGATATTAAAGTAGATGGCTTGAGTATGGATGTGATGACCTCTGCTTTGGATCAAGCACGCAAAGGTCGTTTACACATTTTGGAAGCGATGTACGCTTGTACACCTGAATACCGTAGTGAGTTGAAACCACATACGCCAAGGATTGAACAATTAATTATTGACACCGAGTATATTGGCGCCATTATTGGTCCTGGTGGAAAAATTATCCAAGAAATCCAGCGCGAAACAGGCACGACTATTTCTATTGAAGAAAAAGAAAACAAAGGTTTCGTAAAAGTTTTTGCTGTCAATAAAGATAGCATTGACAAAGCGATGAACTGGATTAAAGGCATCGTCAGTGTGCCCGATGTAGGTGCAGAATATGACTCTACAGTTAAGAGCATTATGCCTTATGGCGCATTTGTTGAATTTATGCCCGGTAAGCAAGGTTTGTTGCATATCTCTGAAGTAAGCTGGAGTCGATTGGAAAATCTTGATGGCATATTGAAGGAAGGCGATTCTATTAAAGTAAAATTGCTGGAAGTAGATCCTAAAACAGGCAAATACAAATTGAGCCGCAAGGTATTAATGGAAAAGCCTGAAGGATACGTTGAGCCCGCTCCACGCGAACCACGTGGTGATCGTCGCGACCGTCCTGAAAGAGGTGGAAATGACCGTGGCGAGCGCAGAGCACCGCGCGAACAGCGCAGTGACCGCCCAGAAAGAGCGCCTCGTGAACAATCAAACGATCAGGATGCTAGCGCAAACAACAACAGCGATGCTGATATGAAACTATAAGTTTCTATAGAAAAATAAAATGAGTAAAACCGCTACAATTTTGTGGCGGTTTTACTTTTATAATGTAGTTTGCACTTTGTTTTATAGGCTTGCTTTTTTTCAAAAAAATACGCTTATTCAGCTACCAGAATATTATTCGTTTTTTATAAAAAATAGTTGTGATAAAATATACCAACCTTGATAGCGAAACAGAAAAAAGTTTAAGACTTGTCGCTGATCAAAACACAAAGAAAGTCATTATACCTGGTGTAGATTATATACCTGTTACGGGTAAGGTACTGGATGCGGATGATTTGCTATTGGGTGTAGATGCGATGATGGATGGATGGCTTACAGCAGGTCGTTTCGCCGGTCAGTTTGAGCGTGACTTAGCAAGATATTTTGGGAGCAGATTTTCTTTATTAGTCAATTCCGGTTCTTCAGCAAATTTGGTGGCTTTTTATGCCCTCACATCACCCAAATTAAAAGAGCGTGCTTTAAAGCCAGGAGATGAGGTGATCACCGTTGCTGCAGGTTTTCCTACTACCGTTAATCCTATCGTGCAGTATGGTTGTATTCCTGTATTCATCGACATAGATATTCCAACCTACAACATTAAAGTAGAGCTCATAGAGTCGGCCATAACTCCTAAAACAAAGGCCATCATGCTTGCCCATACTTTGGGAAATCCATTTAACCTCGCAGTGGTAACCGAAATTGCAAAGAAGCATAATTTGTGGTTGATAGAAGACGACTGTGACTCATTGGGTGCTACCTATAATGGACAAAAAACAGGCACTTTTGGTGATTTGGCAACACTATCTTTTTATCCAGCACATCATATCACCATGGGTGAGGGTGGGGCGGTTTTAATTAATAATGCCTCTCTCAAAAAAGTTGCCGAGAGTTTTAGAGATTGGGGTAGAGATTGTTGGTGTGAACCGGGCAAGGATAATACTTGTGGTAAGCGATTCGATCAATGTTTGGGACAGCTTCCCTGTGGATATGATCATAAGTACACCTATTCGCACGTAGGCTTTAACCTTAAAGCTACTGACATGCAGGCTGCCCTTGGCCTTAGTCAGCTCAACAAAGCAGATGCTTTTGTTGAAAAGCGAAGAGCCAATCACCGTATGCTCTATGCTAAAATGAAATCATTAGAGGAGTACTTTATACTGCCAGAAGCCACGCCCAATACCGATCCTAGTTGGTTTGGTTTTATGCTTACTATCCGCGACAGCGCTTTACTCAATCGTAATGAATTGGTTCGTTTTCTGGAAGAACAAAAAATTGGCACTCGCTTACTCTTTGCAGGAAATTTAGTGAAACAGCCTGCCTATGAGCATGTACCCAAAATTATCCACGGAGATCTCATCAATACAGACATCATTATGAATGATTCTTTTTGGTTGGGTGTATGGCCTGGTATTGAGGAGCAGCATTATGATTATATCCTTGCGCAATTAAATGCCTTTATTGCTCTTGCCAAGAACAAATAGCATTGCCTCACCGAAATAGTTTGTAGCCGCCACCTCATCAGTGGCGGTTTTTTTGTATGGCAAGTGAATACTTTTTCATACAATTATCACTATATTCAATTACCTTTGCCATCAAATAGAAGTTGCTAGAAAGTTGATTTTTTTTGCATAAGAAAGTTGATTTTTTAGTGATGGTCAAATGAAAAAAACGAATGGCAAAAGTTGCATTAATTACCGGTGTTACAGGGCAGGATGGCGCCTATCTTGCTGAACTATTACTGAAAAAGGGATACATCGTTCATGGCATTAAGCGCCGCAGTTCGCTTTTTAATACCGACAGAATTGATCATCTTTACGAAGATCCTCATATCAATAATCGTCATTTTATACTCCATTACGGCGACCTATCCGACAGCTCTAACCTCATCAGAATTATTCAAGAGGTACAGCCCGACGAAATTTACAACCTAGGCGCCATGAGCCACGTAAAAGTGAGTTTTGATGCGCCAGAATATACTGCCAATGCCGATGGTATTGGAACGCTTAGAATTTTGGAGGCCGTTAGGTTATTAAATTTAACCAAGAAAACCAGGATTTATCAAGCGTCTACTTCTGAGCTATACGGGCTCGTACAAGAAGTGCCCCAAAGTGAACGCACACCTTTTTATCCTCGTTCGCCCTATGCTGTGGCCAAAATGTATGCTTATTGGATAACCGTAAACTATCGTGAAGCCTATGGCATGTTTGCTTGTAATGGTATTTTATTTAATCATGAAAGTCCACTTAGGGGTGAAACATTTGTAACAAGAAAAATTACGCGTGCTGTTGCTCAAATGGCATTGGGTATGCAAGACAAATTGTATGTGGGTAACCTTGATGCTAAGCGCGATTGGGGTCATGCACGCGATTATGTAGAGGCTATGTGGCTTATTTTACAACAAGACACACCCGAAGATTTTGTGATTGCAACAGGCATTACCACTACTGTTCGTGATTTTATAATCATGGCTTTTGCCGAAGTGGGTGTCGAAATCGAATTTAAAGGTGTTGGACTTGAAGAAAAGGGATTGGTAAAAACGGCCAATGCTGCCTATAATTTTGTAGTAGGCCAAGAAATTGTATCTGTAGATCCTCGTTATTTCCGTCCCACAGAAGTTGAATTATTAATTGGTGATCCTACTAAGGCTAAAGAAAAATTGGGTTGGACTGCAAAATGCACTTTGCCAGAATTGGTTAAGGAAATGGTAGCAGCCGATATAGATGCATTCAAAAAAGAAAAAATGCTCAAAGATGCCGGTTTTACCGTTTTGAGACAATTTGAATAAAAGCTTTTTTTTGATTTTCTAGATACTGATTACCCAAAAATGAATACAACAGACAAAATATATATTGCAGGTCATCGCGGCATGGTCGGTAGCGCTATTCATCGCCGTTTAGAAGCTTTGGGATATACCAATATTGTTTTCCGTACTTCGGCAGAGTTGGATTTAAGAAATCAATCTGCCGTGCAAGCATTTTTTGCTACAGAACAACCAGACTATGTTTTTTTGGCTGCAGCAAAAGTTGGTGGGATTGTCGCTAATAATACTTATCGGGCAGATTTTTTGTACGAAAATCTGATGATACAAAACAATGTCATCCACGAAGCCTACAAAAGTGCTGTGCAAAAATTGATGTTCTTAGGCTCTTCATGCATCTACCCTAAAATGGCTCCGCAGCCCCTTAAGGAAGAGTATTTGTTGACCGGATTATTAGAGCCAACTAACGAACCTTATGCTATTGCCAAGATTGCAGGCATCAAAATGTGTGATGCTTACCGTAGCCAATACGGATGCCATTTTATTTCGGTAATGCCTACCAATCTTTATGGGTTTAACGACAATTATGATTTGCACAATTCGCATGTACTGCCTGCCCTGTTGCGTAAATTTCATGAAGCAAAAACCAACAAAGATCCCCATGTAACGCTTTGGGGAACAGGT
Source organism: Chitinophagaceae bacterium (assembly GCA_034680125.1). Taxonomy (GTDB): domain Bacteria; phylum Bacteroidota; class Bacteroidia; order Chitinophagales; family Chitinophagaceae; genus Rurimicrobium. The sequence continues at coordinate 2,661 of JAXITL010000069.1, read as the reverse complement.
ACACCGCTGCGCGAATTTTTGCATGCAGACGATATGGCCGATGCTTGCGTTTATTTAATGCAGCAGTATGATGAAGAGGGTTTGGTGAATATTGGTGTTGGGCATGATATAAGCATCAAGAATCTAGCCTTGATGATTAAAGATATGGTTGGTTTTGAAGGCGAGATCCTTTGGGATACAACAAAGCCCGATGGAACGCCCCGAAAATTAATGGATGTGAGCAAACTAAAGTCAATGGGTTGGCAAGCAAAAATATCTTTGGAAGAGGGTATTAAGGCTGTTTATCAAGCAGCATTTGAGCCCGCCTCTTCCTAAACAAAAATTGAAACTTGCATTTTGGAAGACAATAGAAAATGGTACGTGATTAGGACCAAATCGAGGGCTGAAAAAAAAGTGAGTCTAGGATTGGCAAAAGTAGGCATTGATCATTTTTTGCCCTTGCAAAAACAGTTGAGGCAATGGAAAGACAGGAAAAAGTGGGTTGAGCTGCCTTTATTTCATTCGTACATTTTTGTGTTTGTACCCGAACTATTTCGGAATGAAGTTTTTCAAGTGCCGGGAGTACTGAAATACTTGTCCAATAAAGGCCTTCCATGTGTGTTGCAGCCAGAGGAAATAGAGCGCATAAAAAAAATTTGTAGACAGGAGCATGAAGTAAGCATTACGACGATAGGATCGCATATAGGGGATGAAGTTGAGGTTAGCGAAGGTCCTTTGAAAGGTTTAAGAGGACGCATATCAGAAAAGGGTTCTAATGCTTATTTGTACATCCAAATAGATAATTTAGGCTTCACTGCTTTTTTTAAGATAGAAAAACAATTGGTCAAACAATTGCAGTAGAGCGCAGATAAAAAAGAGGTCAATAGACATAACTTAGCAACAATTGAGATTGTAACTAAGAAAGGCGAAGCCATAGCAAAATAGCATCATCAATGAGTGACATAGCCATCAAAGTAGAAGATTTAGGTAAGTTATATCGCCTGGGAGAGGTCGGTACGGGCACGATTAGCCACGATCTGAATCGCTGGGTGGCCAAGCTACGAGGTAAGGAAGATCCATTTTCAAAAATTGGGGAAATCAATGACCGTACAGCCAAGGGGGATAGTGATTATGTGTGGGCTTTAAAAGATGTCAATTTTGAAGTGAAAAAAGGAGAGGTGCTGGGTATCATTGGTAGAAATGGCGCAGGAAAAAGTACGCTGTTAAAGCTCTTGAGTAAAGTGACCCAACCCTCCACTGGCCGTATAAAAGTCAATGGCCGCATAGCGAGCTTACTTGAGGTAGGTACGGGCTTTCATCCCGAGATGACCGGTCGGGAGAATATTTTTCTCAATGGCGCCATAATGGGTATGACCAAGCGGGAGATCAAAGCTAAGTTTGACGAAATTGTAGACTTTGCTGGGGTGGAGCGTTATATTGATACGCCTGTCAAAAGATACAGTAGTGGGATGTATGTGCGTTTGGCCTTTGCTGTGGCAGCACACCTTGAGCCAGAAATACTCATTGTCGATGAAGTATTGGCTGTTGGTGATGCAGAATTCCAAAAGAAATGCCTGGGTAAAATGAAAGATGTGAGCGTGAATGATGGCAGAACAGTGCTTTTTGTGAGTCATGATATGGGTGCAGTATTACAATTGTGTGATAAGGGGATTGTTTTAAATAGCGGCTTTTTGAATTTTTATGGAGAAATTAAAAATTCAATAAATTTTTATATGGGAAATAACCTGAGTAAAAAGTCGATTTTTAAGGGTTTAGAAAGTTCAAGTAAACCAATATGGTTTAAGAGTATAAATCCTTGTGATGAAAACCAAGAAGTTCGAGATGATTTTTTTCATGATGAACCTATATTTTTCGATTTCAATTTCAATTTTAATATTGATATAGTTGAAAATAAATATTCTTTATTTTTTATTGTGCTCGATGAAAATAAGGCTCCTATATTTTCTGCTGAGTCCGAAATAATTCAAAATCCGAAAGTAAAGTTGAGAATTGAACCAAATTTTTTAGTTCGAGGAGTTTACTCAATTCACGCATTTTTGCACATACCTAAAATTGAACAGGTTGACGTTGTTGAAGACGTATGTACATTCACCATTATTGATAATGGATCGATATTTAAAATTCATGGTGACTATGATTATGGTAGAGTTTTTGCACCAACCTCATGGTTTTATTAAGTTTTTTTTTAGTATTTGAATATGGATAATCAATTAGCATATGACCGGAGTGTAGCCATAGATTTTAATGAAATAGGAAGAGAGCACAAAAAAGTACTGGAATGGGTAGGATATAATAAAAAAGTGCTTGAAATTGCTTGCCATACCGGATACATTTCCGCCTGGTTACAAAAAAGGGGATGTGAAGTGACAGGGGTAGAAATTTATTCGCCGGCACTGGAAAAAGCGAAACCTTACCTCACAAGGGCAATTTTGGGCAATATTGAAGAGCCGGAAGCCTGGCAGGAAATTGAAAAAGAACAATATGATGTGATACTTTTTATGCACATTTTAGAACATTTGGTAAATCCTGATCTTATTTTGAGTAAAGCCAAAGCAAGTTTGAAACCAGGTGGGGAAGTGATTATCTGTTTGCCAAATGTAAGTAACTGGGGAGACAGGTTTAGGATGTTTAAAGGGGATTTTGTATATACTGAAATAGGTG
>JAXITL010000068.1:0-9866 GCA_034680125.1 Chitinophagaceae bacterium | reverse complement strand
TTGAGCGAAACAGAACGTGGTGCAGGTGGCTTTGGTAGTTCGGGTACGAAATAAATCGAATTCTTCCCTCATGATTAAACTCGTTTATATGCGTATTCCCCTCTTTGGAGGGGGCAGGGGTGGGTTAATACCTACGGATAGCAAATCTCTACAATGAAAAAAATCACCATAGCCATCGACGGCTATTCTTCTTGCGGTAAAAGCACTATGGCCAAGCAATTGGCTGCCCAGCTCGGATATGTATTTATTGATAGTGGTGCTATGTATCGCGCCATTACTTTGTATTTCCTTCAAGAAAATATTGCCCTGCAAGACTCAGCGCTTGTTGATCAGGCTTTGCAGAATGTCCATCTTTCCTTTGTGTGGAATCAAGAAAAATTACAATCAGAAATTTGCCTCAATGGCCTCAATGTTGCTTCAGAAATTAGAGAAATGTCCGTTGCTTCAAAAGTGAGCGAAGTAGCTGCATTGCCCGCAGTTCGGCACTTTGCTGTAGCGCAACAACAGAAAATGGGGCTAGAAAAAGGCATTGTGATGGATGGGCGAGATATTGGCACAGTGGTTTTTCCGGAGGCCGAATTGAAAATATTTGTAACCGCGAGCATCGAAGTGCGCAGTCAGCGCCGTTACGACGAGCTCAAGCAAAGCAATCCCCATATCACATTAGATGAAGTAAAAGACAATTTACAAGCGCGCGATTTCATTGATAGCAGCCGCAAAGAAAGCCCCTTACGCCAAGCCGATGATGCTATCCTTTTAGACAATAGCCATATCAGCCGCGAAGAACAATTAGCGCTCGTTTTGGCTTGGGCGAGAGAAAGGATGGTTTAAATATTATGTTTTAATCCTAGCCCACCTTAAAATAACACAAGTAGCGTTTAGTAACGGTTTGGGCTACTTTATCGTTTACCAAAGAATGTTGCATATCGGCAAGATTGCGGGTGCTACCATCTTTGAGGGCAATATTTATGCGTGCATCGGCAGCATTATAGGTACTGTTTGAGGTAGTGCCTGTGAAAACAAAATAGTTCATTTCCTCATCATTAAAGCCTAATGCTTTCTGCGCAGCACTTGTTTTGTTAGCCAAAAGTTCTTCTTCGTTTTCGGCATCAAATACTACTTTATAGAGCTTGCGGTGTAGATGCATTTGGCAAAGCGTTGATAATATCTTGTCGCTGCATTTTACCCAAGATTTAATAGCCACAATAATATCAGCATCATCCATAGCACAAAATAGTTGGATGATATTATCGTCATCGAGCAGGTCTTTTTTGCTGATAGGCTTGTTTAAGAAAAAGCTGAGTGCTTCTGTAGCTTCTAGCTTCATCCCTGCTAGGCTTAATTCTTTAGCACGTTTCAGGATATTGACCAAGAGCATTTCCGCGCCCAAAACAGTTTTGTGCAAGTACACTTGCCAATACATAATATGCCTTGCGATGATGAATTTTTCGATAGAATAAATACCTTTTTCTTCTACCGCCAATTCGTTGTTGCGCACGGTGAGCATTTTCAAAATACGGTCGGAGCCAATAATACCCTCGGAAACACCCGAGTAAAAGCTATCTCTGCTGAGGTAATCTAAGCGGTCAACATCCAACTGGCTAGAGACCAATTGGTGTAAGAATTTTTTGGGGTAGGCATAATCAAATATTTGCAAAGCAGTATCTAAAATGCCCTCAAATTGTTGGTTGATTTTGGTAATAATCAATCTGGATACATGCTCGTGGTGAATATCGCCTAACAATGAATTTTCGAGTGCATGGGAAAATGGTCCATGTCCTACATCGTGCAGCAAAATCGCCAATCGTGCCGCCGTTCTTTCACTTGGGCTAATATCGAAGCCTTTAAAATGCAATTCATCTAAAGCTTGTCCCATCAAATGGCATGCACCAAGTGAGTGTAAAAATCGGCTATGTACTGCACCAGGATACACGGTGTGCGCCACTCCCATTTGCGAAATATTGCGTAAGCGTTGAAACCAAGGATGGTCAATCACGCGCATCAATTCGGGTTCGGGAAAACTTAAAAATCCGTGTACGGGGTCGTTAATAATTTTGCTCTTCATGCTATACTATACAATCATCTAATAAATTGGGCAATACTACCATTCATTTTCAGGTATGGCAGGCGTTTCCTCCATTGGGTCGACAACTGTTTCTTCGTTATTGCCATCGCTACTCTCGTTATTGAGTCCATTGCGGTCGAGGCTCGCTTGATCGTATGCGCCACCACAATCGTCAAAGCCTGCTGGCTCTTCAAATTTGGCATCCGACTTAATGTTTAATGTTTTGTCGGCATAACAACGTTTCATGAAATAGGCCCAAATAGGTAGGGCAGAGGCCGCACCTTGTCCTAACGCCTGACTGCTAAAACGTAAATAACGGTCGTCGCAACCTACCCAAGCACCGGCTAATATTTGTGGGGTATATCCTATAAACCATGCATCGGCTTGGCTATTGGTCGTACCTGTTTTGCCGGCAATTTCACCTTGTAAATTGTATCTATGGCGCAATCTGCCCGCTGTACCATGATCTACTACACCACGCATCAGGCGCACCATTTTAAAGGCTGTATTGGCGTTGATAATTTCTTTTTGTTCGGCCACAAATGACTTTATTAGATTGCCATTTTTATCTTCTATTTTCGAAATAAAAACGGGCTTGGTGTTGATACCTCCTGTGGGGAACATGGTGTAGGCACGCAACATTTCGTAGAGTGAAATGTCGGATACACCCAGGGCTATGGAAGGTTGATTCACAATGTCAGCTTCGATACCGCACTTATGTGCAAAATCAATAAAGGCATTTTGCCCAACCTGTTTGATAAGGTACAAGGCCGCATTATTGATCGATAAGGCTAAGGCGCGGCGCATAGGCATGCTGCCATAATTTTTTCCACCATTGGCATCATAATTTGCTTTTTCGGGAAAGCTTACGGGATTGGTAGGGATGATGCTACAAGGTGAGAAACCATTATCAATGGCCAAGCAATACAAAAGTGGTTTGATGGTAGAACCTACTTGGCGACGCGTATTTGTGTTTACGTGGTCAAATTGGAAAAAGTCGTGATTGATACCGCCCACCCAAGCACGCACCTCGCCTGTATAAGGGTCCATCGCCATAAAGCCCGTTTGTAAAAACATTTTCATGTACATCACCGAATCCTTTGGGCTCATCACTGTGTCTTTAACATGCTTTGCATTTGCCCAAGTATATACTTTCATTTTTACAGGCTTTTCGAGCTCGCGCATGATTTCTTCTTCTTCTTTGCCCTCTTCTTTTAAGAATGCATAACGGTCTGTGGCTTTCAGGCTGCGATTGACATCGTTCATGTGCTTTTTGAAAATGCTCCCATCGCGATATTTGGCTTGTGCTACAAACTGAGCTTGAAGTTCTTTCAAATGCTGTGCAACGGCTTCCTCGGCATAGCGTTGCATCGTTACATTAAGTGTGGTGTAGATTTTTAAACCGTCTTTGTAAATATTGTAATCACTACCATCCTCTTTCTTTAGGTCTTTGCAAATTTTCTTTACTTCTAGTTCTACCACTTGGCGGAAATAGGGTGCAATACCTTCATGATAATCGAGTTTGTGGTAATCGAGTTTAATCGGTTTCGCTTTATTTTCTTCAGCAACTTCGGCAGTAATTTTACCATATTTTTCCATTTGGCTAATCACCACATTTCGTCTAGCTAAAGCTTTTTCGGGGTTACGGCGCGGATTATAAGCGGTATTGGCTTTCAGCATACCAATTAATACAGCTGCTTGGTCAATACTTAATTTGTCGGGTGCTACATTGAAAAAAGTGTTGGCTGCATTTTTAATACCGTACACATTATCACCAAAGGGAACAGTGTTGAGGTAAAGGGTAATAATTTCGTTTTTGGTTAAGTTCTTTTCCAGTTTTACCGCTAATACCCATTCTTTTAATTTGATAAAAGGCATGGTAAACATATTGGGATTGCGGCGCGGGAATAGGTTTTTGGCTAATTGTTGGGTAATGGTACTGCCACCGCCCTTTTTGCCCAAAAAGACTATGGCACGCATCAAGGCTACCCCATCTACGCCAGCGTGTTCTTCAAAACGTTCGTCTTCGGTAGCGATAAGGGCATTAAAAACATTTGGGGAGATTTCTTTGTATTTACTATTACTTCTATCCTGCAAAAAGTAACGGCCGATAACCGTTCCATCAGTTGCCAATACCTCTGAAGAGAGCGCACTTGAAGGGTTTTCGATTTCAGAAATAGAAGGCATGCCGCCGATGAGGCCAAACCAAAGGAGTGCTACCAATAGGTTGAAGGCTAAAAAGCAATACAGAAAAAATTTCCAAAGTTTGCGAACAGATGGCTTCATAAAAATAGATGCGCTTTTGTATTGTCGCAAATGTAACCATTTGACTGAAATGCCTAGGTATTAATTTCTTAATTTCCTGTAAGTCCGCCTGTGTGGATGCACAATATTTTGGCATGGCTTGGGAATGCCTTTTCGGATAACAATTGCTTTAAGCCAAACATCATTTTGGCTGTATAAACCCGGTCCAGTTCAAAACCATATTGTTGGTTAAAGGCTTGCATAAAGCTGTTTAATTCATTAGTGGTTTTTCCAAAGCCTCCAAAATGAAATCGATCGGAGATTTCCCAATGATTATCTTGTTGGGTTTGGATGTAATTTTGAATTTCTTTGGATAAGTAGTTGCCGCCTTTCATTGGAGCAAAGCCCATTAATTGTTGCCTTAGGGGCAAAGCATTGCGCAAGCCTGCAAAGGTGGTGCCTGAGCCTACACATAATAGAATATGGCTAAAGTTTTGGGGAATGTACTGAGCTAAGGACTGCATGCCTTTGCGACCTTCCTCATTGGCTCCTCCTTCGGGTATGATATAATATTGCGGGTATGTTTTGTTTAGTTTTTCTAGAAAAGGGATTTCCTCTTTTTGAGCATAATCTTCACGGCTTATAAACACTAATTTCATGCCATAATCTTGGCATTGTTGTAATACAGGATTGAGGTCTTTTGTAGGGTCAAGCAATCCCCGCACCATACCTATACTACTCAGCTTATTTGCCTGAGCAGCAGCAGCAGTGGCAATTAAATGGTTAGAGAATGCGCCTCCAAAAGTGAGGATGCCAGTACCTTTTTGTTGGACTGCGGCTTCAAGATTATACTGGAGTTTAAACCATTTGTTTCCCGAAATAATAGGATGAATCGCATCTAGACGTAGCATCGAAATCTGTTGATCTTCACTGCCCCAAGAGGGTAAATCCTGAATGAAAATTTTCGACTCGTCGACAGGCTTAATTATAGCCATATTCTTTTAGATAATTTTCGGTGTCACGCCATTTAGGGCGCACTTTTACAAACAATTCAAGATGCACTTTTGCACCTACAAATTCTTCAATTTTCTTTCGAGCACCAATTCCCAATTGCTTAATGAGCGAACCGCCTTTGCCGATTAAAATCACTTTTTGGGTTTCGCGTGTTACAATGATATCGGCCTTAATCACATGAATGTTTGGCTTCTCTTCGTAGGTCTGAATCATCACCGCAGTATGATAAGGGATTTCCTCCTTGTACAAATCGTATATCTGTTCGCGGATTAATTCGCTTACAAAAAACCTTGTATTTCGGTCGCTCACGCTATCTTCGGGAAAATAGGGTGGCGCAATGGGTAATGATTTTAAAATAAAGGGAACGATTTTATCCAGATTGCTTTTGGTAAGTGCCGATACCGTTTGCACTAAATAATTAGGGAACTTTTGTTTGTATTCTTTGAGCTTATCGGTTACTTCTTTTTTGTCTTTGAGCAAGTCGCTTTTGTTGAGCAATAGGATAGTGGGCACTTTTAATTTTAGTCCGTTTGCAATGGCTTCAATCTCTTCGATGGGCTGGGTAATGTCATGCATTAATATGGCTACATCAGCATCTTCTAAGGCACTCTTTACTTGAAGCATCATTTTTTTATGAAGCTCGTATTTGGGCTCTATGATTCCTGGCGTATCCGAAAAAACAATTTGGTAATTGGGCTCTGAAAATATGCCTAAAATGCGATGGCGAGTGGTTTGTACTTTGGGCGAAGTAATGACCAATTGCTCTCCTAGCAAAGCATTGAGGATAGTGGATTTGCCAGCATTAGGTGCTCCAAAAATATTGACAAAACCAGCTTGGTGTGTGACAGACATGCTGCAAATTTAACCCCTCCTTTATTTATATTTTCGAAAAGATTTAAAATAGTTTTTGTTTTCTAGTGGAATAGCCCTACTTTTGCACCCACATCGCGAGGTAGAGCAGCGGTAGCTCGTTGGGCTCATAACCCAAAGGTCTCAGGTTCGATCCCTGACCTCGCTACACGAAAGCCAAAATTTATTGTTCAACAATAAATTTTGGCTTTTTTCTTTGTGTTTATGGAGCAAAAATATAGAAGGCATGATCAACAAACTTCAATTTCTGGACTGATTTGGGCTAACTTAGGTTTTATGTGTGAAGGGCTTATTTTGAAATAAATAGGAATTGATCAGCTTCGAACAACAGCCGTTGTACAAGGATAATTTATTTTGTTGTCCTAGATTTATTAATCCCTATAAATTCATTTGATAGGGCTCATCATCGGTAATGTTTACATTTGACCCATAATTTGATGTTGAAATGAAATTTGCCCCCATCTTTTTATTGTTGATTGTACATGCTTTTGGGTCCTCAGCACAATGGTCCCGGAGAAAGACGGCATTGCCTTCAGAAAAAGCGCCTAAAGCGGTATTGGTTGAATTGTTTACTGGGTATAAACGATTGGATAGAACCCAAGATTCATTAACCAAGCCCGAATTGCAAGATGCTTTGAAGAAGGCTAATCAAAAGATGATGATGGATTTTGAGGATAATTTTAAATATTGTCCCGTTTATTATTTCTACGATTCCAATATTGTAGCCCTTCAAAATGGCCAAATCCTTGAATTTTTAATGGATGATAAGGGGCGGAAAATAGAAAACCCTGTGCTGCAAGATGGTGATACCAGCATATTTTTGCTGTATTATGGTATTTTGGTGCCTGATGAAAGTACTCCTTTCGATGCGCATGTATCGAAGAAAATGCTGGTAGCGCTTGATTATAAAGGTGATTTATTGCCCTTTCCCTTGCCCCGAACCCCTGGTCCAGCCACTTTTAAAAACTTTAAGTCTAAAAAGTTTAACGTGTTTTACAAATACTCTAATACGCGAACAGATACACACTATAGGGCTTGCGCTAAAAGATATAGTCATTTGCTTCATGACTTTTATGGGCGGTATCCATATAAAAACAAAACGACTACTCGTTAAAAAGTAGTCGTTTTGATTGTGAGGTCGAGAGCGGGTTCGAACCGCTGTAGCAGCTTTTGCAGAGCTGAGCCTAACCACTCGGCCACCCGACCATCAATACCCATGCTTAAAGCAGAGTAGAGCGCAAATGTAGGTAATTTTGTGGTACAAGTCCAAATAATATTCAGATCTATTTCTAATTTTTTTTAGCGGTCTTGTTTTAGAGAACTTAAAGTCTCAATAGACTTTTTAAACGCATCATTCCTGCCTGGCTTACCGAAATTTTCATACCGCAATGAAGCAAGGCGATGTGGCTGTTTTTTTCGTAGGGCTCGATGCTTTGTAGCTGGCTAATCGGCATCAAATAAGAGCGGTGCACGCGAACAAATAAATTAGGATCCAGGATTTTCTCGATATTCGTTAATGTGTTCTTTTTTAGAAAAGCACCTTCCTTGCTTACTATTTTTATATAATCGTCATTAGCCTCAATGTAGTATATTTCTTCTGCTGGTATAATGCGGATATTGCCTTTATCTTTCACCACAATGCGGTGTTGATATCCTTCGTACACCTGGTCTTCTATAAAATGGCTTATAGCCTCCATATGGCTGCTGAGTGCTTGGTGTTGGCATTTTTGAATGGCTTTATCAAAGCGCTCTTTAGTAATAGGCTTGAGCAAATAATCTATAGCATGGTTTTCAAAGGCTTTAAGGGCATATTCATCAAATGCAGTTGTAAAAATTACTGCAGGCGGCTTTTCCAGCATTTCTAATAGTTCGAAACCATTGATTCGAGGCATTTGTATGTCCAGAAATAATAGATCGGGATTGTGCTTGCTGATACTTTTAAATGCTTCAAATCCATCTGGGCATTCATCTACTACTTCAAAGGCTGGATAGTTTTGAAGGAGTTTTATGATGAGCGATCTTGCTAATGGCTCATCGTCAATAACAATAACTTTGTACATCCTGTTTATTGAGGGATTTTAACCATGCTTGAAAAAATATTGTTTGTTTTTTTGATTTCTAATAAATCGGCACGGGCAAATAAAATAGTCAGTCTGCGCGAAATACTTTCAAGCCCAAAACCAGTTCCCCTTGGTGCTTGTATGCTCGCATCAAATGGATTTTCGATGACGATATGTAATAATTGGTCTTTCAAAGCAATGTCTATTTTAATAATTACTTCACCCGTATGGCCATATAGTCCAAACTTTATTGCATTTTCTAGAATCGGTTGAAGGATAAATGCGGGAATCTTCGCCTTTGATAAATGATCCCCACTTTTATTGATTTCAATGCGTAATCGATTGCCAAAGCGGACCGATTCAATGGCAAGATAGGATTCTATATAATTCAGTTCCTCTTCAATGGCAATGTATTCTTCAACATCACGTTTTACCGATAGGCGCAAAAAATCAGATAATTTACCCACCATTTCTTGGGCTTTCTCTGCATCAATCTGTATCAAAGCATTGATTGAATTGAGGCTATTGTATAAAAAATGAGGTTGCAATTGCTGCCTCAATCTAAATAATTCTGCCTCGCGCAAGCTAATAACCGCGTGCTGATGCATTTCGATCTCTTTTTGATTGTCGGCTTGGTGTTTTCGTAATACCGTAATATGCGCGACCCAGCCCAGGCACATCCAGGTCAAAATGAATCGCATAGATTCGGTATTGTCTATATGGGAAAGGTATACTTTGTCATTAAAAATGAGCGTACATAGAAATACGTCAGCCACTACAAATAGGAGGACAGCACTCAATAAGGATAATAATGTGGCGTGTGCAGATGCTAAAACTTTTGTGGGGTATTTGTTGATTCGCCAGCCTAAAAAGGAACTTGCCATCACTACCAATACCAAATGTAGTCCACAATCTGTTACTAGCGATTTCCAAGAGGTATCTATGCCTGATCCAAAGGGAAGCGTGGCGATCCCAAAGATAAAAAGCAAAATGGGCAAGGGTAAAAGACGCCCGTATTTCACAAGTTTTTGCAGCAAGTTGTTTTTTTTAGTAGGACTTCAATTCTAAACCTCCAAGTGTAACCGATCCTCGAAGCAATAATTTTTTTGAATCCCCCATTTCGGAAGGGGTACGCAGATTTCTCTTGTCTTCGATACCGCCCAAAAGCACGTCCACTTCATTAATGATTTCCCAATGTGAAGGCACAATTATTTCTATACCACCCAATAATACGCGCAAATCAATGATCATGGGTTGCACCAAATTGTCGGCTTGCATTAGGTTAATTTCTGCACCACCACAAATGGCCGTTGCCGTACATCCATTAAATTGTTTTGAGGTGATAATCTCTTTTCGGCCGCCAAAATAAGCTTCAATATGTACAAAATTTTCCTCTTTGGCATTGAAGGATTCAGGCTTATTCATGTCAAATCTTTGGGCAAAACTGTCTCGTTCGGCCATTAGGAAATTATCTTTCTTTCGGGCTCTAAATGCGATAAATACGCCAGCTAGGATGAGTAAGATGGGCCAAAGCAATTGATTGGAAGAAACACCAGCAATGGGAAATTCTGGTATCAAATAGGCCATGCCTATGCCGATTAGCGCAATTGGAA
>JAXITL010000067.1:0-9992 GCA_034680125.1 Chitinophagaceae bacterium | reverse complement strand
GCCGATACATATCCAATAATCAAGTCGGTATGCTCGAGGCTGTCTTTTTGTAACAGCTCCTCAATTGTTGCGCCCTTGGCCGTTAGGTCGTGTACAAAAATGTCGGTCTTGTAACCCATATGGGTTAGGCTATCAACCGCGATGCTAAGACCCTCATAAAAACTAATACCAGCTTGTGCTTTTTCGGGAATTTTACTTTTAAATGTTGGCTTATCCTCTTTTACCAATTCGTCCAAATAAAGCGGCAATAACACATCTATTCGATAGCGCTCTTTGGCTATACTTTGGGGATATTCTATTGCTCTTTTTTTCTTGGAATTGGCTACAGGCTCCGATGCCACAGAATCTATATTTAGTGCTGCCGCTTTCTTTCTTTTGCCGCCACCTCTTTTCCAAAACTGCGCGGAAGCGCCATTGCCTAGGGCAAGGCACAACAACAGCAACAGAACTTTTATGTGTATCGTCTTATTTAAAAACATGGAAGCTTATTCAAGTACTTTTTTATTCCCACTCAATCGTTGCTGGTGGCTTGGAGCTGATGTCATACACCACGCGGTTAATTCCTTTGACACGATTAATGATGTCATTAGACACTTGAGCTAAGAAATCATAAGGCAGATGCGCCCAGTCGGCCGTCATACCATCTACCGAAGTTACCGCGCGTAGCGCAACCGTAAATTCATAGGTTCTCTCATCGCCCATTACACCTACACTCTGCACAGGCAAGAGCATTGCGCCCGCTTGCCACACTTTATCATATAATCCTTTTTCGCGCAGCAAGTTGATGTAAATCGCATCTGCTTCTTGCAACATTTTTACTTTTTCTTCGCTCACCGCACCCAAAACCCTAATGCCCAAACCAGGCCCTGGGAAAGGATGACGACCAATGAAAATATGTTCAATGCCCATCTCGGTGCCGATACGACGAACCTCGTCTTTAAACAAAGCGCGCAAAGGCTCTACTAATTTGAGTTGCATTTTTTCGGGCAAGCCGCCTACGTTGTGGTGACTCTTAATGGTCTGCGAAGGGCCATGTACCGACATCGACTCAATCACATCAGGATATATAGTACCCTGACCCAAGAAGCTTACATCTTTTAATATCTGGCCTTCTTCTACAAACACCTCAATAAACAAACGCCCAATGATTTTTCGTTTGGCTTCAGGGTCGCTCACACCGGCCATTTCTTTATAGAAACGTTGACTCGCATCCACACCCTTTACATTTAAGCCAAGGGTTTTATAACCATCCAATACTTGTTGAAACTCGTCTTTGCGCAGCAAACCATTATCAACAAAAATGCAATACAGATTTTTACCAATTGCTCGATTAATCAACATCGCTGCTACGGTAGAATCCACACCGCCACTCAAGGCCATTACTACTTTGTTGTCGCCAATTTGCTCTTTTAGGGCCGCCACCGACTCTTCTACAAAAGCCGCTGGGGTCCAATCTTGCTGACAACCACAAACACCCACGATAAAGTTTTTCAACATCGTACGACCGTCTAGGCTATGCGTCACTTCGGGATGAAACTGGATACCATAAACAGGATGGGCGGCATAAGTTGCAGGACTGCGGAAAGCCGCAACCGGAATGCTATCCGTAGTGGCTATGATTTCGAAACCTTCTGCTAATTTTTTTACCGAATCGCTATGGCTCATCCATACTTGGGAGCCGTCCGAAACGCCTTCCATTAAAGGATTAGGGACAATGCTTTTTAAATGTGCGCGGCCATATTCGCGATGAGCGGATTTGCCCACCTCGCCACCAGATTGTTGTGCCAAAAGCTGTGCTCCATAGCAAACCGCCAAGACGGGAAGCTGTTGGGCCATGGCCTGAATATCCGGCTTGGGCGCTTCTGGGTCGTTGACAGAATATGGAGAACCCGCAAGAATTATGCCTTTCAGGCCTTCGTCATAAACAACGGGCTTCGTACAAGGTTGTATTTCGCAATAAACATTTAGCTCGCGGATATTGCGCGCAATGAGCTGTGTGTATTGTGAACCAAAATCGAGAATCAGTATTTTATTGTGCATTGAACTATTGAAAAAAGATAAAAATTATGCTTGGCCGGTTTGTCCGCCTAAGGTAAAAGGTACGGGGCCTTGCGCTTGCTCTTTGATTACACCATTAGCGGCTTCAAACTGTTTTACATTATCAATCAACGCGAGCATCAAACGCTTAGCATGATGGGGCGTCATGACCACACGGCTTTTTACTTTCGATTTGGGCGTGTTGGGCATTACATTCACAAAGTCGATGATAAACTCGGCAAAAGAATGGGTGATAATCGCAAGGTTGGCGTACTGACCATCGGCCATTTCTTCGGTCAATTCTATATTGAGCTGTTGTTGGTCTTGATTTTCCATTATAATTTTTTGAAGAGATTAGTTTGCTGTTATGGCTGCAAAAATACAAAAAGACAAGCGCAAATTACGGCTTGATTTTGGGCATTTTGAAGAATGCTGCTTTATGTTATTGGAAAGAAAGGGAATTGGGTCTATCCTCACCTTTGGTTTTGGCTAGCTTATAAAGCCACTTTATCTTTGGAGCAGTATGTGATGAGCAAAGATTTTTGAACAGAGGGAAGCAATATACTTTAAAATCAATGCTACAATGAAAACCAACTTTAAGCCTTTCCTATTAGCGTTTATGCTGTCGCTAAAAAACCCTGCCTTGCTTACGCTTTTTACCTTGTTAGCTTGGGCGCTTACCTTTGTTTTAAGCGTAGTGGCTAAGTTGATTTTTGAGGAAGGTTCTGATAATATAATGAACTATAATCCCATTATTAATGGCTTTATTCATGGAGATCCATCACACTTGTTTATGAATCTCGGTTTGATTTTTGTTTTCCTCATACCACAAATAAACCAACAGTATAATTTTACACAGCTATTTTTGATAACGCTACTGATCTCTCTAGCATATTTCCCCATATCCTTAGCCGCAGGCACTCCAGCAGTTGGTATATCCGGAACGATATATTTTATGATGGCGCGCGCTTGTTTGAATAAAAAGAACAGGTTGCTTTTCGTTTTTTTTGCCCTTATGTTTGGCTATGAAATCGCCCACCTTAATGCCGCGTCAGATGGCGTAGCGCATGGCGTTCATCTTATCGGTATGCTTTTTGGGTTTATATCATTAAGGCGCAACAAAAAGGCGGTCCGCTATTTGGAGCATTCCGAAGAACACAATGCACTAAGCTAAGATGGTTGATGTTTGACACAAGAAATATTTTAGTAAATGACTACACGGCTAGTAAAGAAACCGTTAACAAATTACTTTTTAAAGATGATTTGCGAATTGATTGGAAATTAATTGGCAATCAACAATTCTAGGTATAAAACGATAAATTTATACTTTTGAAACATTTAATTGCTTTTATCAATATACGTTGAGGTGAAACCATTGGACTTCATGATGCTTAATAGTTCTTCCCATGAATCTAATTTTTTTATTTTAAAATTATTTAAATTCTTAGATAAAAACTCATAAAACAGACCAACATGTGTATAATAATCAATTACTTCACTTAAGCTTATGTTTCCTTTAAGATTTTTATTAACCTCAATCCAAGTCATCATTTTTGAATCTAATTCTATAAATGTGTTATAGTCTTTTGGCTTATAAAGCTGCATATAAGCCAAAAGATTCTTTTTATTTTCAATAACAATATTGATTAATTTTCTCAAATTATCATTTGACCCAATTTGTACTTCAAGTTGATTTTCTAACGAATGAAAACTTGAATCTTTAAACAAAGCATTTTCTTCAATCATTGATTTAAATTCTGCTCCATATTGCTTTTTTAGTTTTGATTGACTAGATTGATATGCATCCCATTTTCTTGAAAGTTGTAATTTATTTGCTTCTAGAACAGTTAATACCGATTGAATTGCTTTAGGATTGTTATTGATCTCTTGAATAGTGTATACAATGGGTTGATTGATTAAATCCACAAATAGTTTCATCTCCGCATTCTCATCATTCATGAAATTCAAAATTAGACTAGCTGATTTGGTAGAATCTTCAACCCTTTTTTGGTTCACGTAGTTTGTAAAGTTTTTATACAGTTCTTCGTGATATATTACAGGTGCTTTAACAGGGTAATACATATATCTTGCCGCGCCTATATTCAATTGTTCTAAGTCGTTTAACGGGGCAATCATTTTTTTATATAGAATTTCGAGTTGCAATTGCTCATTGCTATTAAATTTACTTTGATTGACTATATTGGGTATTTTATCAATATTGGGAACCATTGTTGCATACAAATCAGAATTTATATGCCTATAATTTGTTTTTATCCAATTATTTTTCTGGAAGCTTATTTCTGGAAACTCAATTGAATTTAACCCCCCTATAAAAGGATAACAAGCCAAAGGATAATGATAAAATGTCTGACCTTTTTGAGACGCTTTATCCTCTTGAATAAGTGATTTGTAAAATGACACATAATTCATTGATGCCTTTGCTAATTCATCAGGTATTTCGCTCGTTAAATCATTTTGTAGTCCTAAGATTGCGCATTCTCTTCTAATCAAATCTCCGATTTCATTTACATCACTATATTTCTCTATTATTGCATCGATTGTTGTATATGCTGAGAAACTTCCTGAATTAGAAAATAGGATTTCACCATTTGACATGTTATTGATAACAATACTCATGAGTAAACCGTGTTTATAAATTCTTGAATCTTGATAAGGCACCCTATTTAAATCGTCATACTCTAATTTAAAATTTCCATCAAAAAATCCTTCTTCATCAAATGTTGCATTTAAAATATAAAGATGTTTTTGATTGTCCAATTTCTCTGAAACCTCTATCTTCAATGCGCCATTAATTTTATTGTTTTTAAACTGACCAACTGCCCAATATTTATTTCCATTTGGAACAGTTAAATTAATTTCAAAAGCTCCATTTAGTTGCCCCTTTTCATATGTTGTTGTTACAAAAGATTGACCATTGTTTGGTCCGGTTAATAAAGTGACCCATTTCCCAATTCTTTTCCCATTTTCAAAGGATCCATTAATTGTAATTAATTTGGGCTGACACATTGTAAATGTTTGCTGTTCATCTCCAAAATATTCTGAACCCGTAACAAACGTAAAACGCTCATCTTCAGCAGAAACATAACGATCTATGTTTCCTTTAAATGAAAAATCTCCATTGTAAATTCTTTCAGAATTAGCATCTGTTGTATAATGATACGTTGCTTCACCAGCATAATAAATATAATTATATTCCCATTTGTACGGCCCCTTGTATAATTGATCTTGCGCTTTTGAAAAAGAAGCAATTAGTAGAAGTATTAAAAGGGGTAAAAGTTTAATTTTCATCGCAGTTTTATTGAATTTTTACTGTTTTTGGTTTAGTTTTATTTATTGTTTAATAAAATCATATAGACAAACACTTGGGTTATCTTTATCGTATTTATTTCTGCCTCCTTCGCCCAACAAATAAGACTCTAAATCTACCCCTTTTGTTATACAAAGATAAGTCAAAGAGGGTTTAATTGAAGTTAGTTTCACCTCATTTAGATCAATTAGCCTAGAATTCTGAATTTCTAACGCTCATCCAATTTTTTCAAATTGATCGGACTCAAAATGAAATAAATGATGAATTTTATTATCTCCTTCAATAATAATTTCTACACTGAAAGGTTGATCACATTTGAAACAACATCCCAAGGCAAAAATTGATATATCTCGATCAAATAAATTAACAATTCCCGCTCTTCGGGATGTTTCAGAGGGCATCCCGAAGTATAAATTATGCGGATTTGTAATCCTAGCCATCCTTAGTGTTCAACGCTGCACACTCAGGCTCTTCAAAGTTTGTAGCTTTGGAGCCACACTAAAATACCAATAGATTGTATAAGTAAAACCGCAACGCGTCATTGCGCGGAGGAGGCGCGAGGACAAAGCAATCTGTATCGTATCAATATTAAGTAACACGCATTAGACTGCTTCCCCGCAATAAGCGGGATGTACCACGTTCCTAGCAGTGACGTAAGCATGCAATTTGCGTTTGAACAAGCCTGCGCCATTTTCTACCCATCATAGTAAATCTCAGACAAGAATTTGTACCTTGTGGCTATCAATCTTGCATATGGCTCGTTTACTACTATTGCTCAGCATACTCCTTTCTTTCGCCACCCAAGCCCAACCAACGGTCAAGTGGAGTTTCAACACCAAAGATGCGTCCTTTGGGCAATCGGCAGCAGCAGATATTGATGGGGATGGCAAACTAGAAATGGTCTTTGGTTGCTACCGCAACGATAGTATGATTTATGCGCTCAATGCCGAAAACGGTAGTCTGCTCTGGAAATTTAATGCCAAAGGCAGTGGCGAAGGCTGTAATGATGTGGCGCCCATTATTTATGATGTAGATGGTGACGGCAAAATGGAGGTCATTGTGCCCGGCTCTTGCAATCCCAAGACTTTTTGCTTTGATGGCAAAACGGGCGCACTAAAATGGGCCTGCAATACACGCGGCAGCGATTCGCCACCAACCATTGCGGACATTGATGGTGATGGTAAGCCTGAAATTATACACGGCGAATTTGGTGGCTATGTCATATGCATTAATGCCGAAGATGGCAGCAAGGCTTGGGAAATAGCCGTGGACACTAAATCCTGGATACAAACAGCCCCCACTATTGTGGACGTCAACAATGATGGCGATTTAGATTTTATCGTCGGCACCTGGAATGCCAGTGTGAAAACGGACAATAAAATTTATGCCTATCGCGCCAAAGACCAAAAGCTACTGTGGACCTACGCTGTCAATGATGTGATGTACCACGGCACTGCTGTGGGCGACTTGGATAAAGATGGCAAACAAGAGCTGGTGGTCGGATGCTATAACGACACTTTGTATTGCATCAATGCCGAAAACGGAACAACAAATTGGAAATATAGTTTTGGAAACAACTTTTATGTAGGGGGCCCGGCACTCATAGCCGACTTGAATAATGACGGGCGCTGCGAAGTGATCTTCAGCGCCTGGTACAAAATGGCGGCACTCACATGGGATGGTAAATTATTTTGGGAATACAATATCCCCAATTACAAACAATCCTTTCGGGGGGCAGCCATTGCCGATGTCAACAACAACGCGTTTCTTGACGTGGTTTTTGGCACAGACGGCGGCTCGGTTATTGGTTTAAACGGGCAAAACGGAAGCCTGATTTTTAATAAAAATTTGCGCACAGAATATGGCGATTCCTTGTATGCCATTGACCACGCTCCTTTGCTTGCCGACTTTGACAAGGATGGCAAAATGGACGTTTTTGTGGTGGGTGGCCACGCAGAGTATCCCAATTTTTATAAAGATTTTGGCCGGGCATATTTACTAACGATTGGCAAAGGAAATGGACCGGACTGGTTGATGTTTCAAAACGATATTTGGCGCCGCAGCAATATTTGCGACAAGAAAACCAGTAGTATTGAAAACCCAATATTCGACGCTAAGGAAATCCATATTTACCCCAACCCCTCTTTGGGCGAAACCAATTTCGAATTAACACTAAAGGAAAGCACAGAAGTGAGCATTGCCATTTACAATATTCAAGGGCAGAAAATCAGTACAATGAATGCAGGGATTTTAAACGCAGGGAAGCAGACGCTGCAATGGAAAGTAGCAGAAGGCCTTGCTAGTGGCCTGTTTTATGTTGAAATAAAAATAGGCGCCGCAACAACATTCGCAAAAGTATTGCTTCAATAAGAAAGCCCTATCCTGCCCAGCCTTCTCTGTCTAAGCTTCGGTATTGAATAGCCTCTGCAAGATGCTCTGGGCGTATATCTTCACTATCAGCGAGGTCGGCAATGGTTCGGGACACTTTTAAGATTCTATCATAAGCCCTTGCAGAAAGGTTCAATCTTTCCATTGCGGTCTTCAGCAAATTCGCACCTACACCGCTGATGACACAAACCTCCTTGAGCAATTTGCTCCCCATTTGTGCATTGCAATAAACGCCCAACTTTTCTTCATACCTTTTCGACTGTATCGCTCTTGCCTTCATCACCCTTTCGCGCACTTGGGCGCTTGTTTCGCCCGAACTTCCGCCACCAGAAAGCTCTGAAAAAGAAACGGGTGTTACTTCCACGTGAAGATCAATCCTGTCCAACAGGGGGCCAGAAATCTTATTGAGGTAACGCTGTACCACAATGGGTGCGCAAGTACACTCTTTTTCGGGATGATTGTAATAGCCACACGGACAGGGGTTCATGGAGGCCAGCAACATAAAGCTAGCGGGAAAATCTACGCTTACTTTTGCCCTCGAAATGGTTACGCGGCGCTCTTCCATGGGCTGGCGCATTACCTCTAAAACGGTGCGCTTAAATTCGGGTAGCTCATCTAAAAACAAAACGCCGTTATGCGCTAAAGATATTTCGCCTGGCTGTGGAATGCCTCCACCGCCCACCAATGCGGCATCGCTGACGGTATGATGAGGGGAGCGAAAAGGGCGCTGTGCTACTAGCGAAGAATTCATCGGCAATTTTCCTGCTACAGAATGAATTTTTGTTGTCTCAAGCGCTTCTTGCAAACTCAGAGGAGGCAATATCGAGGGCAAGCGTTTAGCCAACATTGTTTTTCCTGCACCTGGAGGGCCTATCAATATAGCATTATGGCCTCCTGCTGCGGCAATTTCCAAAGCGCGCTTTACATTTTCTTGGCCTTTAACATCATTAAAATCAATGTCGAAAAATTGCTGGTTTTCAAAAAACTCCTCACGAGTATTCACACTCAAGGGCTGCAGCGTTTCATTGTTGTAAAAAAAGTCTATTAGCTCGCGGATGTGCGATACGCCATACACTTTAAGATTGTTCACCAAAGCCGCTTCGCGTGCATTTTCTTTGGGCAAAATCATGCCCTTAAAACCCTCGCTACGCGCTTGTATGGCCATGGGCAAGGCTCCTTTAATCGGCTGTAAGGAACCGTCGAGCGAGAGTTCGCCCATAATAATATAATCAGCCAAAGCCTCTGTTGGCAATTGTTTTGATGCAGCAAGCATACCCAAGGCAATGGGCAAATCATAAGCAGAACCGGCTTTGCGAATATCGGCCGGAGCCATGTTGACCAATATTTTTGTCCTTGGTCTTTCGAAGCCATTATTTTTTATGGCCGAAACAATACGCTCAATACTTTCTTTTACGGCATTGTCGGGCAAGCCCACAATAAAATAGCCTGTTTGCCCACCTGCCGTTGCGTCCACTTCTATCGTGATGGTTATTGCATCCACCCCATGCACTGCGCTTCCAAAAACTTTGACCAACATAAGCTAATCGCGTATTTAAAAAATTAAAAACACCTTTAGGCGTTTACATAAAAACAAAACACTTCTTTAGGGCCATGAACGCCGGTAACTAAGGTCTTTTCAATATCGGCCGTACGGCTAGGACCCGTTTGTAAACTTATCATAGAGGGCTGTTGTGCGCCATACTTTTGTTGCATTTTCGCAAAGCCGTCTTGTATATCATATACCACATCGTCTTTGTAGGCTACCACAATATGTACGGGGTAAAAGACCGAACTTACTCGCCCAAAATCTTGTTGACTACTCATCATAAAAGAACCGGTTCGTGCTATCAATGCTTCGCAATCGGTGATGCATGCATCGGCTGACTCGTCCGCATTGTCTGTCGGTAAAACAAAATTGAGTTTATTGTTCTGTGCGATTTTTAAGAGCCGTTCGTTGGCACAAAACAATTTGGACCAAGCCCTGCTTTCGTTCAGTGATTCTATATTTTGTAAAAGTTCTTGCTCATTTTGGCAATACACATATTTGCCCCCCAAGGCAACAAACTGTTCAGCAAAAAGCTCGTCGGGCGAAGAACCCTTGTTTTCAAAGGCCTCTTGTGGGTTCCATCTTTCTGCCTCGGGAAATGGCATTGGTAGTGCGTTTGCGCTCAAAGCCTTGCGTATTCTTCCCAATATTTGCTCTTTTGATCGAGAGCTATTGTTTGCCGACATGATTCTT
>JAXITL010000066.1:0-10336 GCA_034680125.1 Chitinophagaceae bacterium | reverse complement strand
CTGTGCCATTAGTTGTACAGGTCATGGCGAATTGTTTATCCGTAGCGTTGTGGCTTATGATATCGCCTGTTTGATGGAGTACAAAGGCCTAAGCTTGCAAGAAGCTTGCGACAAAGTGGTGATGGAAAAATTAGTGGCTATTGGGGGCGAAGGTGGTTTGGTGGCTATTGATGCAGCCGGAAATATTCAAATGCCTTTCAACAGTAGTGGTATGTACCGTGCCCTGCGCAATAGTGATGGGGTGGAAGAAATCGCTATTTATGGGAGTGAGGCTAAGCCCCTTTAATTCGGAACATCTTTACCATCAACAGCAATATTGCCTTTTAAATTGCTGATTTTGTACCAAGAGAAATCAGCATTCGCCTCAAGGCCTTCGCCATACATTACTTGGTTGGGTGCGGTGGTAATTTTTACTTTTTTGTCTGTGTAGAATTTATCTAGTTTTTGATTCCACACCAATTCTTCGGTATTCAATTGCTCTCCTTTTTTGTTGACCACACACACATTTTCTCTGACAATCACATTGCCTTCTACTTCGTATATCCTTGCCGATTGTGCAGTGAGTGTACTTTCTATTGTTAAGCTATCATTGTAAAATTCAACTTTTAAACCTTTTTTAATATCGGCATAAGCGGGTTTTGCTGCTTCATTTCTAAAGAATTCTTTGGCAAAAATCACAGCCTTCATTTGTCCTTTGTCGCTGTAATACATGGTTACATCAGTAGCTTTATCCAATTGATGTGCTTTAGAATTGCCGGTAAGATTTTCAATTTCTTCATTGCTATTTTTACAAGAAATAAAAAGGAAAACAGTCCAAAACAAAATGCCCGAAAGTATGTTTCGGGCAGGTTTTGTCAAAATTGAAAATTGCTTGTTAGTCATATTTGCGTTTTACAAACCAACTTTTATCATTAAAAGAAATGCCAAAAGTGAACCGAACAAAATTTTGTTGAATAGTTGTGGCCGTTTGTTTTCCGATTTTTCCGATTTCAAATGCGGTATGAATGCGGTCTGTACTGCGTTTAAATGGTAAACTCAAACCAAAAGTTGCGGCATAATAATTATTCTGTACAGCATTTATTTGAACAAAATCTTTACCAAAATAAAATCCTGCTCGATAACTTACTCTTTGCCAGTAATTGTAAATGCTCAAAGTATTGGGTGTGTATTCACCACCCATGCTAATCTTGTAGGAATTAGTACCAATTGAATCTTTTAAATTTTGGTTGTTAAATTGGCTCCAATTGGTGGTTTTGTAGTTAATGCCCACCAACCATTTATCGCTTTTAGCAATTTGAACACCAAAAGTAATATCAGTTGGCAGTGTTATAGAAGCTTTGATTCCTCTTTTGGCCAATGATGTATCAGAACCTGTGGTATCCGTTGCGTAAAATGGGTGTGAAATCCAATATTCACTTAACTCTGTTCCTATGTTTTGGCTCAAGTTTATTTGTGAACCCAGACTTAAGTTGAAATCTTTACCTAAATCTTTTTGGTACATTAAACCTGATTTGATGTAGATGCCACCTATGTTACTTCTTCTTAGAAATTCGGAATTATTGATGAAATAATTGGTGCTGTTTGTTTTGTACCAGCTTGTTTGGTTGATGGTACCAAATAAATAGCCCACATTGGCGCCAATACTGAAGCCCTTATAAGTGCCAGCGCCACCCACAAAAAAATAGTTGGTTCCACCATCTCCATTATAGCTTACAGAAGAAGGCCCTATTAAAGATTGAAGCGTATCATATAAAGCATAGCCCACTTTGGTGTTTGGTCTATACCCAATAAGCATTCCTGCATGTTTACCCATGGGGATACCAATATTCACATAAGAAATTGAAGTAGTACCAGTTTGGTATTTGCCAGAGTTGGAAATAATGTTTCTAGTGCGGCCTTCTGCTCCAGCTTCGTAGGTCATATGCTTGATATGCGCATAAGATGCTGGATTTTCAGTATTGATAATATAAGGATCGGCACTTGCCGCTGTTATACTACCCATTGCTTTTATGGCAGGGTTAATAGCATTCAATTCTTCACCCATTCCGTAGCGGGAATAGGGCGAATTTTCAAAGGGGCGATCTATATTTTGAGCCAAAACATTAGTAATGCCTATAAAAGACAAACTAATAAAAAGTAAAACCTTAGCGGGTTTGAGGAACATTATGTTTTAGGATTTGATTGAGGCCCTTCAACAATATTTCAGGGTCTGCAAATATCTTGCTTTTCAATTTACCTGCAAAAAGCGAGGCTTCACCACCGGTTAAGATTGCGTTAAAGTCCGGAAATTGAGCTTCGTACATTGCAATCATTCCATCGATTTCGGCTGCAGTACCATTAACAGCGCCACTGCGCATGCCTGTTTCGGTATCGAAACCAATAAGCATAAGGTCACCGTTTACTTTTACATGAGGTAATTTTTCTGTATGCTCATGCATGGCCGTTAAGCGCATTTGAACACCTGGAGAAATGGCTCCGCCGCGGAAGGTTCTATTTTTGCCTATAAAATTATAAGTAATACAAGTGCCTACACAAACAACTAAGTTGTTTTTTTCGGGGAATGCTGCATTAGCGGCACAAGCCAAAGCAATTCTATCAGCACCTAAAGTTTCGCTAGAGCTATAGGCATTGAGCAGGGGCAAAGATGTTTTGCTGTTGAGCACAACAACATTTGGCGTAATCTCTTGAAGCGCTGCTACCAGTTCGTTGTGTTGGTTGGTAACAGAACTAATGATAGCGCCCGAAAAAGTACGGCGAGGTGTTATTTCTTTATGTAAATGGTCAATAACTTCATCTGCATTGAGCACATATCTATCTGTGATTTTATCATTTTGGTCGAACAAGGCGATTTTTACCAAGCTATTTCCCCAATCAATACAAATTTTAGAAGCTGACATAAGTTTGTTTATTTAAGTTTAAAGTTGATTCTTTGAATGAGGTTAAAGATAGTATGTACACATTTAAAATCCCAAAAAACACGGATAAATTTTAGGTACCCCAAATCTAACCAAGCTAGTTTTTCTCGATTTGTTTTTTCCAAGTATCATCAAATTGAACGAAATCTTCAAATGTTTTGGCGAAATTTTTCAATTCGATAGGGCCACCGTCTGCATTAAATATATGCTTTACACTATCGGTGTAGTTGATGAAATAATAAACAGTTGGTAAATCTGGTATCCTCATTTCAAAAGATTGAGCTAGGGTATCGGGGCGCAGGGCATTGAACTTTTTAATGAAGTCTATTGCCTCTTTGGGGCTTATTTTCTTTTCGTAATAGCCCAATTTATCTACAAAATTTTTACCATTATAAACCAATGTTCCATTTTCAAAAACCTCAAGGGTATAGACTGGACAAGTACCATAGCAAGCACCTCTGCCCATCATTACCGATTTAATATTCGTATTGTTGATGCTCGCGCTTTGGACCACTTTTTTCTTTTTCTTCTTTTGGGATTTTGTTTTATAGGCACCAAATGCACTGATCGTTACTAACAAAGCCAATAAACTAATTGCAATTTTTTTCATTGTATCCTTTTTTTTACTTTCACAAAGATACTCTGTGTAATCTATACTTTTTATTAAAGAAAATGCAACACAACGAAGAAGAAATATATTATCAAATCGCATTGAGTTTTGTTTCCAATATTGGTCCAAAAATGGCTACAGGACTCATTGCTGAATTCGGTTCTGCAAAAGCAGTTTTAACTGCACCAATAAAACAACTAATGAAGCTGGAAGGGGTGGGCGAATTAAGGGCAAAGTCATTAAAGGATACAAAGGCTTTTGCACTGGCCGATCAAGAGATGAAGTATATACAAGGGAAGAATGTGCGCATATTGCACCAGCAGTTGGAGCAATATCCAAAGCGTTTATTGCAATGTTCTGATGCACCCCAATTGCTGTATTATAAAGGTAATGCAGATCTGAACACGACTAAAACAGTGGCCGTAATTGGCACCCGAAAAAACACTGAATATGGCCAACGCTTAACCAATGATCTGATTGAGGGTTTGGCAAAATTTCCAGAGATATTGGTTGTAAGTGGATTGGCCCATGGTATCGATACCATTGCCCACAAAGCTGCGCTTAAAAATAATTTAAAAACAGTGGGCGTGTTGGGGCATGGCTTGCATACGATATATCCCGTTGCCAATAAACATCTTGCCAAAGAAATGATAGAGCAAGGGGCTTTACTCACCGAATTTGCTACTCATTCCAAAATGGATAAAGGAAATTTTCCTGCCCGTAATCGGATAGTAGCCGGTATATCCGATATCACGGTTGTGGTAGAAAGTGATATTAAAGGTGGGGCACTCATTACGGCTTATTTAGCCAATTCATACAATAGAGAAGTAGCGGCATTTCCGGGCAGAGCCTACGATAGCAAGTCTTCTGGTACGAACATGCTCATCCGAAAAAACATGGCTGCCCTCATTACATCCGCCGATGATTTGCTGGAATTTATGGCTTGGCAAAAGCCCAAAAAGCAGGCTGTAGTGCAAACCCAATTACTATTAAACCTCAGCGATGAGGAACAATTGATCATTCAATTTTTACAAGAAAAAGATACTACCCACTCTGATGAATTGCTGCAGCGCAGTGGCCTAGGTAGTTCTGCTTTAGCATCCCATTTATTAATGTTAGAAATGCAAGGCCTCATCAAAAGCTTGCCTGGAAAATTTTATCGAATGAATTAATGAAGCTTTGAAATCACAAAAGAAATTTTTATTGGTTTCTATTTAATTTTATGCTGTTTATTATTCTTAAAATAATATTAAAGGAAGGGAATTATTTTTTATATTGCATCAAATTCACACATTGATTCTGTATACCAAAAATATCGAAACGCCTATTGGTACTCTGTTTGCAGCGGCAAACGAACAAGGCATTTTTATTTTCGATTTTATGCATCGGAAAGGTGGAATTGAAAAAATTAAAGACCGTGTGGCTAAAAAGTGGACAGCAATATTTGTCGAAAAGGCCCATAAATCTATCGACCTATTGGAACTTCAGCTGCAGGAATATTTTGCTGCACAACGCCAAACCTTTGAACTTCAACTGCATTTATCGGGCACTGAGTTTCAACAGCAAGTTTTTACAGCCTTAACACAGATTCCCTACGGACAAACCATATCTTATCAGCAGCTAGCCCGCCAAATGAATAATCCACTAGCGGTGCGTGCCATTGCCAAAGCAAATGGCGAAAATTGTTTGTCCATTTTGATTCCTTGCCACCGTGTAATTGCCTCTAGTGGCTTGTTAACCGGCTATTCGGGCGGTATTGAGGCCAAAAAATGGTTGCTCGATTTTGAGCAAGGAAGACCCAATACGCCACTCCAGTCTTTATTGTTTTAACTAAACTCTTATTATTCCACTACCTTTGCGCTACTACAAACCAGGCTATCGCCTTGTCCTTGCGACAGGGAGGAAAGTCCGGGCAGCATAGAGCAACGCAGCAGCTAACGGCTGCGCAATCCTGTAAAAAGGAAAGACAGACAGTGCCACAGAAAATAACCGCCACGCCTTGGTGTGGTAAGGGTGAAAATGTAGGGTAAGAGCCTACGGGGTTTGTTGGTAACAACAAATCGGGGTAAACCTTGCGTGCTGAAATGCCCAATAGGCGTACGATTGAGGGCTGCTCGCCCGATGTGCGCGGGTAGGCAGATACAGGTGTTGGCGCAAGTCGCATCGCAGATAAATGATGGCTAAAGGATAGCAATATCCTTACAGAACCCGGCTTATCGGTTTGTAGTTTTTTTTAGATTGAAAGAAAAAAAGCGCAACAGTAATGTGGCGCTTTTTCTATTTATCTTTTCTTTTTTATGTTACCTGATTTCAGGTCTTTTTTCAATTTAGGTAGGGCTTTTCGTTCTCTTTGCTCTGGCATTTCAGCTAGATGAAAATCAATTTGGCGTTTGTCTAGGTCTGCTCGTACTACCTTTATTTTGATCTTATCGCCAATGGTGAAACGTATCCCTGTATTTCTACCTATTAAGGCATATTCTTGTTCTGAAAACTCAAATCGATCAATATCTAGCAGGTCGTTGATGGGCAACATGCCTTCGCATTTATGCTCGATCGTTTCTACAAAAACTCCAAATGCAGCCACACCCGATATCATACCTTCAAAGGTTTCGCCTACAAATTGTTGCATATACTCTACCTGCTTATACTTGGTGGCACTTCGTTCGGCATCCATAGCATTGCGCTCTTGGGTACTGCAATGTTTGCACATTTCCTCGAGGCCTTTTGTGGGTTTAATGTTGCCTTGCAGTACTTCGTGGACAATGCGATGTACTAAAACATCGGGGTATCGACGTATAGGTGATGTGAAATGACAGTAATCATTGAATCCAAGTCCGTAATGTCCAATATTTTCGGTGGTATACACGGCCTTACTCATGGTTCGAATACCCAATGTTTCCAAAACATGTTGTTCTGGTTTGCCATGAATGTCACGTAGTAATTCGTTGAAAGTTCTGGTAATGGTTTCGGGTGTATTGAGGCTCATTTTGTAGCCAAATTTGGCAGCAAATGAAGCAAAGGAGGAAAGTTTTTCTTCGTTGGGTTGGTCGTGGATACGGTAAGGAAAGGGTAGTGGCTTGCCTTGGTACATTATCTTGCCAATATGCTGTGCGACATATCTATTGGCTAACAACATTAGTTCTTCGATGAGTTTGTGTGCGTCTTTACTTTCCTTAATAACAATGCCAATGGGCACATTGTTTTCATCAAGCTTAAAGCGCACCTCTGTACTTGAAAAATTAAGAGCACCATTATGGAAACGCTGTTGGCGTAAGGATTTGGATATGGTATCAAGTAAGCGGATTTCTTGAGCATAATCGCCGTCCTTTCCTTCTATAATTTCTTGTGCTTCTTCGTAGGTAAAACGGCGATTAGAATTGATAATGGTTTTGCCAATTCGGTAATTTTTTACCTGGCCCTGTTGGTTGATGGTGAAAATGGCCGAAAAGGTGAATTTTTCCTCATTGGGCCGCAGTGAACACAATTGATTGCTGAGGTGCTCGGGTAACATTGGCAATACACGGTCGGGCAAATACACACTGGTGGCACGGTTGAGTGCTTCTTTATCTAGCTCGGTATTTTCTAACACATAATGACTCACATCGGCAATATGCACACCCACCTCATAATAGCCATCGCTCAATTCTTGAATAGAAATGGCATCATCAAAATCTTTGGCATCTACAGGGTCGATGGTTAGGGTAAGTGTTTCTCTAAAATCTTCACGCTTCTCTATTTCTTTTTTATCCAACACATCACTAATGCGCGCTGCTTCTTCCATTACCTCGTCTGGGAAATCAAGTGGGAATCCATTTTCGCTCAGAATGTCTTGCATGGCCTGCTCGTTGGCACTTTCGTTGGTGACGATGCGCAACACAATACCAATTGGGTTCTTAGTCTTACGCCATTCGGTTACTTTAACTACTGCTTTATCACCATCTAGGCCTCCATTAAGGTTTTCGACTGGGATAAAAATATCCATGGGGATTTTATCGTTGTCTGGAATGAGGAAAGCAAAGCTTGGTTTGACCTCAAGTCGACCCACAAATTCACTTTGCTTACGTACGGTAACTTCTTTTACTACACCTTCAACTCTTTTGTTTCCTTGTTTTTTGTGCAGCATTAATTCTATGCGCACCGTATCGCCTTTGAGGGCTGTATTGAGGTTTTCGGGATACACTATGATATCTCTTTCTATACCTTTGACAGTTACAAAGGCAAGGCCACTTTTACTCACATCTATCTTGCCCGTTACTGTGGCTACTTTTGCACCTTGGTTGCGTGCATAATTGCTGTTATTGGGGTTAGCTTGGTTGCTCTTATTGTTTTTACTTCTTCCTGCCATAGTCAACGTTATATTCTTCAAATATCCTTCATTACGGTTAATCTGCGATTATTTTATTTTTGGAACAGCTGTTGAAGACATTAAAATAATTGGAAGAGAAAAGCGCTATAATTATTCTTTGCGGGGCCACACAAAATAGCAAATATCTTGGCTTGTTTTTTGATGCTGTTTTAATAACCCAATTTGTCTTGTATAGTTACAGGTTCAAATGCTGGCTCTTTGGCGAAAATTCCTTTTTTACCGATAAGAATACCTGCTAATAATTCCGCTTTCGATTTTCTTTTAAGCCTTATTGGCAGCGACTTTTGCTTTTTTGCGCCAATATTTCTGTAATTTGTTTGTGGTAGTAAAATTGTATTCAGTATAGCATACATCAATACTAAAACAACATATCATATGAACTTAAATAATTTCACGATTAAGGCGCAAGAAGTTATTCAGGCAGCACAACAGCTGGCTTATAATGCGCAAAATCCAAATATAGAAACGGCGCACTTATTGTTATCCTTACTCAATGATGATAATGGTTCGGTTTCTTTTTTACTCAAGAAAAACAATGTAAATATTGCCCATATCGGCAATAAACTTAAAGAACAAGTTGAGCGCTTGCCCAAAGTACAAGGCACAGAACCAGCTCAAACACTCAGCCGAGATTTTAATGCCCTAATCCTAAAAAGCTCAGCTAACCTGAAGCAGTTTAAAGATGAGTTTGTGAGTGTAGAGCATTTACTCTTGTCTATAATCCAAACTAATGATGAGGTAGCCAAATTATTGAAAGATGCTGGTCTGAATGAAAAAGGCTTAGTGGCAGCTATTCTTGAACTGCGCAAAGGCTCAACGGTTGATTCTCAAACAGCAGATGCACAGTACAATAATTTAAAACGCTATGCAAAAAACCTCAATGAGCTGGCTAAGGAAAACAAGTTGGATCCTGTTATAGGTCGCGATGAAGAAATACGAAGAACGCTGCATATCCTATCTCGACGTTCCAAAAATAATCCCATTTTAGTGGGTGAGCCAGGTGTGGGTAAAACCGCTATTGTTGAAGGTTTGGCGCACAGAATCATCAACGGTGATGTGCCGGATAATTTGAAATCAAAAATTATTTATGCCTTAGATATGGGCTTGCTGATTGCAGGTGCCAAATACAAAGGAGAATTTGAAGAACGTTTGAAAGGAGTGATTAAAGAAGTGGCTGAAAGTGATGGTGAAATCATCATGTTTATTGATGAAATCCATACCCTGATAGGTGCTGGTGCCGGTGAAGGCGCCATGGATGCTGCCAATATTTTAAAACCTGCTTTGGCGCGTGGCGAGTTGCGCGCTATAGGTGCAACCACTTTAAATGAATACCAAAAATATTTTGAAAAGGATAAAGCCCTTGAGCGCAGATTCCAAAAGGTAATGGTGGACGAGCCCAGCGAAGATGATGCCATTTCTATATTGAGAGGTTTGAAAGACCGCTACGAAAGTCATCATCAGGTGCGGATCTTAGACGAAGCCATTATTGCTGCAGTACAATTATCCATGCGCTATGTTACCGACCGTTTTCTGCCAGACAAAGCCATTGACCTTATTGATGAATCTGCTGCTAAGTTGAAATTGGAGATGAACTCAATGCCCGAAGAATTGGATGAATTAGAACGCCGTATTCGTCAATTAGAAATTGAGCGCGAGGCCATTAAAAGAGAGAATGATGAAGAAAAATTAAAGAGCTTATCGCAAGATATTTCATTGCTTACAGTACAGCGTGATACACTCAAAGCTAAATGGATGAATGAAAAGGAATTGGTGGATAAAATCAACCAATCTAAGAACCAAATTGAACAATACCGACAAGAAGCAGAACGTGCCGAACGGGAAGGCGATTATGGTAAAGTGGCTGAAATACGATACGGTAAAGTGCAGGAAGAAGAAAAGATAATGGCAGACTTAACGGCCCAGCTTGATGAGATGGATAGCCAGCACAAAAGACTGTTGAAAGAAGAAGTAAGTGCAGATGATATTGCCGAAAACGTAGCCAAAGCCACAGGCATTCCTGTTCAAAGGATGTTGCAAAGTGAGCGTGAAAAATTATTGAATCTTGAAGATGAATTACATCAAAAAGTTGTCGGTCAAGAAGAAGCGATTACAGCTGTTGCCGATGCTATACGCCGCGGTCGAGCTGGCTTACAAGATCCGCGAAAACCGATTGGTTCTTTTATTTTCTTGGGAACAACGGGTGTAGGTAAAACAGAATTAGCCAAAGCTTTGGCCGAAGTGCTTTTTGATGATGAAACCATGATGACGCGTATCGATATGAGCGAATATCAGGAAAAGCATAGCGTAAGCAGATTAGTGGGGGCACCTCCTGGCTATGTGGGTTATGATGAAGGTGGACAATTAACCGAAGCCGTTCGCCGCAAACCCTATTCTGTGGTGCTGTTGGATGAGATTGAAAAAGCGCATCCCGACACCTTTAATGTT
>JAXITL010000065.1:0-10344 GCA_034680125.1 Chitinophagaceae bacterium | reverse complement strand
ATAGAAGGAAAAGAATATGTAGTAGCCGATGGAGATGTATTGCATTTCCGATTTAATGTTTAATAATAAAGCGTAAACCCAAAAAATAGTGGCCGAAAACAAGCTGTTGATGTTTGAAAATAGATTGCGCAAGGTGTACAAACATTTTGCCAAGATTGCACGCAAACAAAATATTGCTTGTTTTCGTTTTTACGACCACGACATGCCCGAGTTTCCCTTCGTAATCGAAAATTATAACGGCGCTATTCATGCTGCCGAGTATAAACGCCGCCATGGGATGGAAGAGGCCGAACACGAGATCTGGCTGGCCTCTTGCAAAGAAACAATCGCATTGGTTACCGAAATAGAGCCTGAGCTGGTGTTTATGAAAGTGCGCCAACGCAAAGAAGGCAAAGAAGGCCAATACCAAAAATTTGATACGGCCAAACAAGAGCGAATTGTACCCGAAGGCGGACTCAATTTTATCATCAACCTTACCGACTACCTCGATACAGGCTTATTTCTCGACCACCGTATAACACGTGGGATGCTGCGCGACGAAGCTCGTGGAAAGCGGGTACTGAACCTGTTTTGCTATACCGGTTCTTTTAGCTTGTATGCCGCGCAAGGTGGCGCACGCAGCATTACCTCTGTAGATTTATCAAAGACCTATATCAATTGGGCAAAACGAAATTTACAATTCAATAAACTCTATAATTCCGATAAGCACGAATTTATTCAAGGCGATGTGATGCAGGTGATCAACGATTTACCCAAAGAAACTTTTGACATCATTATTTGCGACCCCCCAACCTTCTCGAACAGCAAACGAATGGACGAAACCTTTGATGTACAGCGCGACCATATAGTTTTGTTGCGCAAGCTATTGAAGGCTTGTACCGAAGAGGGCAAAATCTATTTCTCCAACAATTACCGTGGCTTTTCGCTCGACCGTGATGCCTTACCTGCATCGATTGTCAAAGATATCTCTGCCGCCACTACGCCTTTCGATTTTCAAGGCAAGCTCTTTCGTTCTTGCTTTGTGATACAGAAGTAATTTTTTTAGTGAATAATTGTTCATTACTCCATTACTTTTGCTAGGCAAATAAAATGTATGAACGAGCCTATTATCAGTGTCAAAAATTTAGTAAAGAAATACGGTGATTTTTTTGCCGTAAATGACCTGTCTTTTGATGTGTATAAAGGGGAAATATTTGGTCTCCTGGGGCCAAATGGCGCGGGCAAAACCACGACACTAGAAATTATCGAAACCTTGCGCGAAAAAACCTCGGGAGCGGTAATTGTTGATGGCCTAGACCTAGACAAACAGGCCAATAAAATCAAGGAGATTATTGGCGTGCAATTGCAGGCTGCGGGCTATTATCCGATGCTAAGCTTAGTGCAAATCATCGAATTGTTCGGTGGACTGTACAACAAAGATGTGGACCCCATGGCCTTGCTCGATATGGTGAACCTGCGCGAAAAAAGCAAGAACAAATACAAGGAACTTTCGGGCGGGCAGAAGCAGCGTTTTTCTATTGCCACCACCCTCATCAATGAGCCCAAAATTATTTTTCTTGACGAACCTACTACGGGGCTTGACCCACAGGCCCGCCGCAACCTTTGGGACTTAATCCGCCAAGTACGCGACCGCGGTACAACGGTGGTGCTTACCACACATTATATGGACGAGGCAGAGGAACTCTGCGAAAGAGTTGCGATAGTAGATAGTGGTAAAATCATTTCTATTGATACGCCAAATGGCCTTATTGACAAATTATTGGCCACAGGCTTTGAACGCAAAAAAGAGGTTAAAGCCGCTAGCCTGGAAGATGTTTTTATCGCTATGACCGGCAAAGAATATCGGGATATTTAAAGACCTTAAATCGATTTCTAAACTAACAACCACATGCTCATTCCCCTCCTCTGGAGGGGTAGGGGTGGGCTGAAAAGCTTGATAATCTACAACAATTTTCTTCGTTTCAATTCTGCATTGATGAGGCCCAGCTCGCGGCCTGTTTGCCCAGCCACCGAGGTGTTCTCTTGTGCCCGACGCATTAAGTAAGGCATCACATCAGCTACAGGACCATAAGGCAAGTATTTGGCCACGTGAAATCCTTGCTGAGCAAGGTTGAAGGAGATATTGTCACTCATGCCAAAGAGCTGCGAAAAGTAAATATGTGGGTGCTTGAAATTGATATTGTTGGCTTGCATTTTTTGTGCCGCCAGCATACAGCTTTTTTCGTTGTGGGTACCGATAAATAGTTCTAGATTTTCCAGATTTTCAATACAAAAGCCAAGCGCTTCGTTATAATCTTGATCGCTGTGGTTTTTATCCGGCTGTACAGGCGAGGGGTAATTTTTTTCGGCTGCACGCGCACGTTCTTTTTCCATATAGGCACCACGTACCAATTTGGCACCCAATAAGTAATTTCTTTCTTGCGCTCGCGCAAAAGACGTTTTTAAAAAAGGCAGGCGACTATGTAAATAAAGCTGGAAAGTATTGTATACAAAGGCTTTTTGGGTATTGTATTTTTCCATCATTTTATCTGTAAGCTCATCGATGGGGTCTTGAATCCAACTCTCCTCTGCATCCACCAATACTTTGATGTTTTTTTCGGCAGCACGAGCACAAATGGTATCAATTCTTTGTTCAACCCTTTGCCATTCCTCTTGCTCACCAGCATTCAATTCGGCCTTGGCATGTAGTTTTTCTAACAAAGAAAAACGCGAAAAACCAGTCACTTTGATGCTGATAAAAGGAATATTTTGTTGTGAGGAGGCAAAGTCAATTGCCTTCAAAAATTCAGGAACTGCTTTGTCAAATTCCGACTCTCCTTCCTTGCCTTCTACGCCGTAGTCAAGGATAACGCCAATATGGTACTTGGCCAGCATAGTGGCTGTTTCCGCTGCTTCTTCCATTGTTTCTCCACCACAAAACTGCTTGAAAATAGTGCTTTTGATGATACCATTGATCGGCAATTTAATGGCCATAGCCATCTTGGTAAAGCCTATGCCTATTTTGGTAAGTGTCGGTGAGCCCATAGAGGCAAATAAAAACCTAGCTTGCTTCAGTGCGGCATTGCTTCGGTAACTAAACGCGACTTCTGTATTATCAAATTCCGGGAGCATGTATTGGTATCTAAATTGCTTAAAAATTGCTGCAAATATAACAGAGCAAGTTCACAGTGATGGGGATAATCTTTTTGTCAAAATGCACAAGGTTTATAAGCAAAAAATATTTTGGCTAAAAAGAAATTCGCGTTATCTTTACGTCAAACTTTTAAAATTCTAAATGATGAGAAAATTATTTTTATTGTTTGCAACTTGTGCTATTGGTGCAATGAGTGCAACAGCTCAGCTCCAAGACAGGGTTACTAACGCTGCTTCTAACAGAGCATTTATGGAAGGCGCAACCGAAAAAGTATCTGCTTCTGGTTCTTCTACATACAAGACAACAGCGCCAACTCCAAGAAATTATGACCACCAAGGATACGTAGAGTCTATCTCTTCGCCTATGTTGGGTTCTTCTCTTCCTATTTGGCAAGATTCAAGTATCCGCGTAAACTATTCTTCTGGTCTTGGATCTATTAACTTTACATCTGTTTGTCAAGTAATTGTTCCTTTCGACAATTTGTGGAACGAATGGACAAATCCTAACTTTTTGGGCCAAGCAGCCATCACCGCTTCTAATAGCTATACGGTTGACTCTGTTAGCTTAGCGGGTTTATATTTAATCGGCACAAAAGGATTAGCATCAACAGTAGATACTTTAGAAATTTCTTTAGCCTACCAAGCGCCTTCAGCTTTTTATTATTGGCGTAAAGCAACTTCTGCTTGGGCAGCACCTTATTTGCCAGCTACTAAAGATACTTTAAGATGGATATCTCCTTACAATGTTGATAGCGTTCGTAAGATTGCAAAATCTTATCCTTTTGCAGGTACTTCATTCTACTCTTGGAAACAGCCATTGACTGCTTCTATGCGTACAGCAACTTCGGTTACTTCTTTCTCTAATTTTGCCTACAAAGTACCTGCTACTTTCACAGTTCCTGCAGGTAATGCATTGATTGTAACGTATACCTTTAGATCAGGTGGTACATGGATTAAAAATTCTGACACCGTTACAGAAAGACACAATTTCCGTGCAGGTTTTGCCTATAATGGAACCTCAACGGCTTCTACACCGATGAAATACGCTTGGTATGATGGCGACCGCAGTGGATCTTCTGTTATGTTCTCTACAGACACTAATTTCTATGCTCCAACATTGGTAATTGGCGCGGTTAATAACGCAGCTGCATGGTACGCCCAATATTTATTGAGCACTGTAACCTTATCTTGTGCTTCTTGCGATGTGGTTAAGAAACCAGTAGGTGGCAGCATTAAAGAATCATCTTTATTTTCTGATGTAAAAGCATTCCCTAACCCAGCAAATGCAGAATTGAATATTCCTTTCACTGTAAATGAAAAATCAACTGTTACTGCTAGCATCACCAATATGGTGGGTCAAGTAATTGCTACTCAAAACATTGAAGCAAATGCTGGTCAAGCTGCTACAGCTACATTTAACACAAGCAACCTAGCTTCTGGTGTTTATTTGTACACTTTAAAAGCTGATGGTCAACAAGTAACGAATCGTTTCTCTGTTGCTCACTAATTTTTAAATACACCAAAATATAAAAAAACGCCTTCAATAATTTGAAGGCGTTTTTTTATACCCTAAATTGTAGGCATAAAAAAAACACAGTAGCCGAAACTATTGTGTTTTTGAGTGTGCGGGTGGAGGGACTCGAACCCCCAAGCCTCGCAGCACTAGATCCTAAGTCTAGCGTGTCTACCAATTTCACCACACCCGCTTAATCCATATACTGGAAGGGCAGCAAAGGTAAAGATTATTCAACCATATTTGCAAATATTTTTACCAAAATTGCAAATATTATTTTAGAGGGTTCATTAGCTTTGCAAATAAAAATAGCAGCCATCGAAGCATAACTAAAAAATGACATGAGCGATACTAGGCAAAAACCAAACCTCTTGATTGTAGAGGACGAAGAAAATATCTGTGAGCTGCTTCAGTTTAATTTAGAACTGGAAGGCTATACCGTTAGTATTGCCCAAACAGGTATACAAGCCGTGAAAATGGTAAAGGCAGAGTATTTTGATTTAATTATTTTAGATATCATGCTGCCGGAAATGGATGGCATTACTGTTTGCGAAACGATACGAATGCAAAACATAAATATGCCCATACTTTTTCTCTCAGCAAAAGATAGTGTGGCAGATAGAATAGAAGGGCTAAGAAAAGGGGGGGACGATTATTTGACGAAACCATTTAATTTGGAAGAGCTGCTGCTACGAGTAGAAAAACTTGTTTCTAAAAACAAACGCTTGCAAAACACACAGCATTTGGCTGATGTTTATGAGTTTAGTGGGGGGAAAATTGATTTTGCCGCTCATGAATGCCTGGATAAGAATGGACAAAAACAAGAACTGAGCAAAAAAGAATCAGCCCTCTTAAAATTATTGATTGAACGAGATGGCGAAACCGTTTCGCGCGAGCATATTCTACAAGTTGTATGGGGATACAATGTCTATCCCACCACCCGCACTATTGACAACTTTATTTTAGGGTTCAGAAAGCACTTTGAACAAGACAGCAAAAGCCCTATTTTCTTCCATTCCATAAGAGGCGTTGGGTACAAATTCACTTCAAAAGAAAAAAAATAAGTAGAAGGCTTTTTTCCTTCAATATTTTTTTCTACCTTACCGCACTATTTAACATTAAATAAGCATAAAATGCGTAAAAAGTATTTTCACCTGATTGCCATTATACTCACTATATCTCTTTTAGCTTGCAATAAACCGAACGAAGGATTTCAAAATGCCGAAGTTGTGGATAGCGGAGATATTACCTCAGACGGTTGTGGCTTTATTCTTCGTTTTGATGATGGAAGAGAGGAAAAGCCATACCAATTATTATCAGCTTATCAGCATAATGGCATGCTTGTAAAAGTTAAATATCATGTTTCTGAAGTATTGGATACTTGTGGTTCTTCAAAACCCTATTCATACTATCAATTAATTATTATTGATGAAATCAAAAGAAGACCCAACTAAGGGCTTAGGAAATATTTTTAAAAGCACAACAAGTAATTTGTTGTGCTTTTTTTTTCTTGTTTTTTAAATTGAAAAATGAGGCTTTACATGTGAATATTACCTAAATTTACTAATGAGAATTTATTAAAATACACCCTAATGAAAAAACAAACCTTTTTATACCTCATGCTTTTGCTTAGTTGCTTTAGGGCAATGGGGCAAAATGCCCGTTTAGAATTTGTAAAGAATAATGGGCAATGGGACAACAAGTTTGATTATAAATGCAATTCCGGCAAGGGTGATTTGTTTATTCATACCAACGCTATTACTTACTCCCTTACCGAGCAAGGTGCTTGGGATAAAATCGACGCCTATAAGCACGGTCAAATTCAAACACCACCCACTATTAAAGGCCATGCTTATAAAATGGAGTTTATGGGTTGCCAACAAGCCGAAATAACAGAAAGCAAAATTCAAAAGCATTATTACAATTACTTTTTAGGTACAGACTCTTCCCGCTGGAAAACCAATATACATCCCGCACTCGCACTAGACTATAAGGAATTGTACAAAGGGATAGACCTTCACCTGTCTTCTGAGGAAAGCAATCTGAAATACGACTTTATCGTTGCGCCAAATGCAGACCCCAATCAAATAAAACTCAAATTTGAAGGTGTAGACAAATTGAGTATTGCTCGGAATGGGAGCTTGGTAATTTACACCTCTATTGGTGAGGTAAAGGAACTTAAACCCGTCGTGTATCAATATATAAACGATCAAAAACAAACAGTACCCTGCAGCTATACTTTTCATAAAAATGTGGTAGGCTTTGAGTTTCCAAAAGGGTATGATCAAAGCGCAACCTTAATTATTGACCCAACGGTCGTTTTTTGCACCTTCAGTGGTTCTACAATGGACCATTGGGGATTCACCGCAACATACGATGCAGCAGGCAATATGTATACAGGCGGTTTTGTGAGCAATTCCACCACTACGACAATTGGTTCCTACCCCGTAACGCTGGGCGCATTTCAATCGGTTTTTGGTGGTGGCACAACAACATCCGGAAGTGGTTATTCTACAGATATGGGCATTATGAAAATCAGTAGTGATGGCACAACTAAAATCTATGCGACCTATATCGGTGGAAATGATAATGACCAACCACATAGTATGGTCGTTGACAAAGCAAATAATCTTGTAATTGCTGGCCGCACCTATTCCAATAACTATCCAACTTCGCCGACCGCTTTTGATAGAATTTATAATGGTGGCGCCGATTTAGTTATTACTACTTTAAATCCAATGGGAACAGGTCTTGTTGGCTCTACATATATTGGAGGTAGTGGTGATGATGCCGTAAACATATCGCCAAACTATAGCATATATGGGGGTGCCGTAGGTCGACTGAAACACAATTACGGAGACGATGCCC
The DNA here is from genome assembly GCA_034680125.1 of Chitinophagaceae bacterium. Taxonomy (GTDB): domain Bacteria; phylum Bacteroidota; class Bacteroidia; order Chitinophagales; family Chitinophagaceae; genus Rurimicrobium. Next base: position 2,831 of record JAXITL010000065.1, on the reverse strand, counting down.
GAAGCGAAGTCATAGTAGATAATGCAGGCAATGTTTATGTGGCAGCAGCCAGCACTTCCACTAATTTCCCAACGGCATCACCCATACAAGCGTCAAAATCGGGTGCTCAAGACGCTGTGCTCGTTAAGCTTAGCCGCGATCTAAGTACGCTTTTTATGGGAACATACTTAGGCGGTACAAACGATGATGCAGGCTATGTACTTACTTTAAACAAAGCAGAAAGTTCCATTTTTATGGGTGGTGGTACCCAAAGCGGCAACTTCCCGACTACAGCAGGAACCTATAGGCCGAGCTATATAGGCGGCAGTTCAGATGGTTTTGTTGTAAAAATCTCAAATGGCCCTACCTATACATTACAAAGAGGTACTTTTATTGGCGCGCCTGGTTATGATCAAGTTTATGGTGTGGCCATGGATGTTAATGACGATTTGTATATGATGGGACAAACGCTAGGAGGAAGCTTTCCTGTATCTACCGGCGTATACAGCAACCCACTCTCTAGCCAGTTTGTAATGAAAATGGACAACAACCTCAACGCGCCCATTTACTCAACGGTTTATGGCTCTGGGACTTCATCCGAAACAAACATTTCTCCGGTAGCATTCCTTGTGGATACTTGCCAAAACGTATATATCTCTGGCTGGGGAGGTCCACTAAACTCAACAGGGGTGCCAGGCATTGGCACCACCACAGGGTTGCCCATTACGGCCGCAACAGCGATTCAAACAACCACTGATGGTTTTGACTTTTATTTTATTGTGTTGAATAAAAATGCAACATCATTGTTGTACGGCTCTTACTTTGGCAGAACTTCTACCGTTGCTGGCTATGGCGAGCATGTTGATGGAGGTACAAGCCGATTTGATAAAAATGGAATTGTTTACCAAGCGATGTGTGGTGGTTGTGGTGGACCTTCAAGCCCTGCATTCCCTACCACTCCAGGCTCTTTAAGCCCAACAAATGCTTCATCCAACTGCAATCTTGCAGCCTTAAAAATATCCTTTGACTTAGGCGCTGTTGTGGCCAAGGCAACGGCTTTCCCCGAGTCGAAAGGATGTTCTCCATTTACAGTTAATTTTAAAAATACCTCTACAAACGCCAAAACATTTACCTGGGATTTTGTAGATGGAACCCCAGCCAGCACGACTAAAGAACCCACACACACCTTTTATAAACCAGGCACCTACAAAGTGCGCATGATTGCTTACAACCCTGACGCCTGTATTGAATACGACACCTCTTATGTAGAAATAATTGTAGACAGTAATAGTATTGACGCTGATTTTATAAGCCTTATTTTAGACAGCTGCAAGGCCCCTTATAAAGTAAGGTTTACAAACACCTCGACATATGGCACAAGTGGCACCGCTTCTTTTGTTTGGGACTTTGGAGACGGTTCTACTAAATATGTGGGCACCACTCCGCCTATTCATAATTACGCTACTACAGGCAGCTATACCATCACACTCATCATGAGTGATCCATTAGCCTGCAACAACCCTGACACAGTGCGCAAAACTATTGTAATTGAGAATAAATTTTTAAAAGCACAAACCAGCTTGCCTGATGTTGTTTGTGTACAAGCTGGCGGCCTATTATTTGCCAATTACTCTACAAATGCCACCACTGTATTTTGGGATTTTGGAGATGGCACCACCTCTACCTCTCTGACTCCTACGCATACATTTGATACAGGCACGTACATCATCACCATGATTGTGTTTAACCCAGGAGCTTGCAATACGACAGACACATTCCGCAAAAAAATAACCGTAAAACCTGGTGCTACTGCCGACTTTGATTATTCACCCAAGATACCCATAGAAAACGATTCTACCCATTTTACAAATCTGTCTAAAAACGCCCTTGCTTATCTATGGATTTTTGGCGATGGCGCTCAAAGTCGGGTAAAAGACCCTTCTCATTTGTATAAAAAAACAGGCACCTTCAAAACATGCCTTGTGGCCGAAGGCTTTGAAAATTGCAACGACACCATCTGCAAGGATATTAGTGCACTAGTTGTCCCTCGAATAGATGTTCCCACAGCTTTTACACCGAATAAAGATGGCGTTAATGATGTACTGTTTGTAAAAGGAGCAGCAGTTCAATACATGGATTTCGCCATATACAATCGTTGGGGGCAATTGGTTTTTCAAACCAACACTATGGAAACAGGCTGGGATGGCACCTTTAATGGCAAACCACAACCAATGGAATCCTATGCCTATGTATTGAACGCAACTTATATTAATGGAGAAACAGAAAGCAAAAGAGGCAATATAACCTTGCTTGAATAAATTGCTATCCTTCTTTTAATCAACGAACCCACAACAAGTATCTCCTCGACATGCTTAGAACAACCCTCTTTTTTTGTTTGTTTTTTGCGCTATCCATTTGCGCATCTGCTCAAAAATCTGTAATTATTAAAGGTTATATTACGCATACCGAAGATTATTGCAATGGTGCAGCTCCTACACCAGAAATTGAAGCAGCATTAGCCACAGAAAAACCAGAATCGGGTAAGACTATTTATGTTAAAATGGGCTCTACCAATAAAAACACGAACACACTCGTGAAAAAAATCAAAACAGATGCCAATGGTCGTTTTGAGCTGTCTCTTAAACCGGGAATTACTTATTATTTTGTAGAAGAATGGAAGGCCAAGGGTTTTAAAGCACCTCAAAACACACAAGAAATTACATGGGATATTGCGTGCTTACGTAAGCGATATGCACAACCAGATTTTGTACTCAAAACAAAAGCAAGCAACAATCCCGAAGTGCATATTAATTACCACAAACCTTGCGACTTCCGACCCTATTGTGGCCATT
>JAXITL010000064.1:0-10777 GCA_034680125.1 Chitinophagaceae bacterium | reverse complement strand
CACGGTGATCATAATATTGCGTGAAGCTGCTTTACAAGACGATGTGCCATCGTAAGCCATTACGCGATAATAACCACCTGTAGTCACTAATAAGCTAGCACCAGTAGCACCAGGTATGTCTATGTTGTCTTTACGCCATTGATACGTAACACCTGTCTTACTTGATGTTGCACTCAAAAGCATCGATGTACCCGCACAAATAATACTATCAGCAGGAGTAGTTATCGTTACGCTATAACCAGGATCGTTCACTACTAATTTCACTTTATTACTCCAAGCTGGACAAGGTGATAAAGGTGATGAAACACGCACCATTACTGTGCCTGGTTCTGTACCACCAAAGTCGCTAAATTTCCATCCTGGTACAACAACACTATCAATCATCCAATCGTATACCGCTCCAGTAAAGCTTGTAGCGCTGAAACGCACAGAATCACCTAAGCAATAATTAACGGGAGTAATCGAAGGGCTAATGGTTACGGCTGGATGAGCAACGTGGGCAGGAACTTGGAAGGCAGTACTCATTACAGAATCATTTGTATTGGTACATACTACCGCAAAACTATATTCAAATCCAACCAAAGTGTCTGCAGTTAATACCGTATCGGTAGCACCCACAACCCTTGTCCATGCTGCAGTAGAGCCTACTGGACGACGATACCATTGATGGCGAATACCAGGGACTAATTTAGTAGCTGCACCACTATTCTTCAAGGTAATAGGCGTACCCACACAGATTAAGGAACCAGAAGGCTTTGAACTACTTGTGGTACCAACAAATGGTGTACCATCGCATGGAGCATAATTGACATTAATATCATCGAATGCAATACCAGGATAAGCATAGTTGTTAAACGCCGTAGTTGTTTTTTGGAAACCAATATAGTACACTCTTGAAATAGTAGGTTTGAAAGTCGTATCAAACTTAACGTATGCAGTGTTATTCACATTACCCAATGGGCGTAGCGTATTGGTCATAGCACCTACACTTTGAGAAGTACCATAGAATACACCCATACGATTAGCAGAAGAACTAGCTTGGTAAAAGAAGCTCAACTGATATTTGTAACGGTTATCTAAATTCAAACCTGGTGTATACCAGAAATTATCGTGCGTTAATGGTGTGTAACCATAGAATGCATAGTCGTAATATCCCAAATAGTAACCACCTATCAAGAAGTTTTTACCACCAGGAGTATTATTAGTAAGGGATCCATAAGAACCGGATTGTGTATTCCACAAAATGGAGTTACCCCAAACATTAGCATCAGAACACAAGGGTTTTAAACCAGCAGGAGTAGATTCGAAATCTTCTTTGTAAGGAATATCAAAACCACCCACACCTACTCTAAAAATAGGCGTGGTATCCACAGCACCCGTAGCAGAACACTTCACAACACATCTAAACCAAGTAGGCACACTCAAAGGATCTGTTGTATAAGGCATTGAAGTACCGCCCGTGGACACATAAGGGCCAGCAGCTGATGTAGAAGACAACCAATCGTATACTAAACCAGTAGCTAATGTACTACCCTCTAATTCTAACATGGTTGTACCACCTACTGTACACACATGTATGGGATCGGCAATAATTTTACCGGCCACTACAGGTGCAGAACAAGGAGGAACTTCTTGCAATCCAATATCATCAATAGCAATACCAGGATAAGTATAGTTGGTATGGTTTACCGCGATTCCAATAAACAAATTACCCGAAGCTACAGGCGTAAACTGATGTTTGTATTGTTTGTAAATAGAGGTATTGGCATCAATAACTCCTGAACCAATTGCAGTAGTCATGGCTGCAGCAGTTTGTGCCGTACCATAGAAGGCTTCAATGGTCGTTTTGCCACCAGTATATCCACTTCCATTATACCAGAAATTAAATTGGTATAATTTACCTGCACTAAAGGCAATCGCTGGCGTAAACCAATATTGTTTAGCACCCAAATAATAAGTACCTAAAATATAACCCGCCAATAAATAACGGCTACCACCTGGGGTACGATTATCGATTGCTGGATAAGATGGACTGAACGGACTTCCCATTGAATTCCAATAGGCTGTTGAACCCCATGTAGAAGTATTCCAAGAACAAGCTGGACGAACACCTGGGGTTACGGATTCAAATGTTTCGATATAAGGAGGCGTCACCGCACCTACATCTACTTTGATTACGCTAGACAAAGTGGAATCTCCAGTAGCCGCACATTTTACAGAAGCGCGATACCAAGATGTAGCCATGGTGGCACCCGTTGTAAAGGTTGGACTAGTTAAAGAAGTACCCGTCATTCTTGTGAAAGGACCAGCTGGGCCAGAAGTAGATACATACCAATCATACACCAATCCTGCTACCTTACTCACACCAGCCAAATCCATATTTAGAGCCACTGTTCCACCAGCTGTACACAACATTGTGGGGGCAGCAGAAACCGTACCAACAGTGGGCGCACCCGTACATGGAGGTAATTGTTCTAAACCAATATCATCAATTGCAATACCAGGGAAGCTATAAATAGTATGGAAAGCGCGAATACCCATAAAATAGTTACCCGTTGCTGGCGCTACAAAGCGACCAACAATTTGCCTTTTAGTACCCGTATTGATACCAGTCATATCTGGGCGTATAGCCGTAGTCATAGCAGCCGCAGTTTGGCTTGTACCATAATACATACCTAACGTGGTAGAACCACCTGCATAACCAGAACCTAGGTGCCAATAAGAGAATTCGTATGTGGCACCTGCAGTGAATCGAATAGCAGGAGTAAACCAATAATAAGTAGAGTTTGCACTGGTTCCTGCAAATAAATATTGACTTCCACCAGGTGTCGTATTATCTACAGGATAAGTTGAACTGGCTTTGGCACCTTTAATGGTCCAGAAAGAGTTACCCGATGCAGTACTCCAAGAACCGCTCACAGCAGCACAAGGCACATTCGTACCAACAATGGCTCTTTCAAAATTTTCAGTATAAGGAGGTGTTATCGCACCAATGTTCATGACCAAAACAGAAGAAGTGTCGGTTAAACCATTAGTAGCACAAGTAACGATACATCTAAACCAAGTTGTCGTAGCAATTGTACCGGTTAAATAACTACCGGTTGTTGCACCTGTACCCGCAGTAGCGTTGGTCCAAGGACCAGTAGCACTTGTAGCTTGCTGCCACTGATATTGAATACCCGAAGCCACAGAAGTACCGCTTAAACGCAAGCGCGTAGTGCCTGCAAAACAAAGTGTGTACGGGAAGGCATCCGGTGTACCTGCTACTGGTTTAGCAGTACAGTCAGGTAATTGTTCGATACCAATATCATCAATAACACCAGCAGGGAAATTATAACCAGTATGGTACATTTTAATCCCTACAAAATGGTTTGCAGTTGCATGAGCCACAAAAGAACGAGAAAACTGTGCATAAGTGCTTGCAGCGCCGTTTACAGCAGTATCAAGACCTCCAGCACGTAAAATCATACCCGCAGCATTTTGAGCGGTACCTGCATAAATACCCATCTTCAAACCGTTGTAACCTGAAGACAAGCCCGTACCATTATACCAAAAAGAAACTTTGTAGGCTTTACCATTGACCATCTTCAGAGCAGGCGTAAACCAGAAAAACTGATCACCTGTAGAATAGAACGGGCCATTGTAATAACCACAATACAGATATTTAGAACCACCCGGAGTACGGTTTTTAATACCCGGATAAGAAGTACTATAATCACCAGAACGTAAATTCCAATATAGTGTACTTGTACCACTCCAAGTGCCCGCAACGGCGGCGCAAGGCATATTCACACCTGCTGTACCGCTTTCAAAAGTTTCGGTATAAGGAAGATCTAAGGCACCCACACTCACTACTACTGGAGTAGAAATGTCTGTATTCGGTGCAGCAATCAAGCCACAAGTAACCACGCAACGATATTTATTAGGGCCGCTAGTTAAAACGGCAGTGGTGTAACTGGGTAGTGTAGCACCCGAAATAGCGACCCATGTACCAGAACCAAAAGGTATTTCTTCTTCCCATTGGAAACTCAAATCTGAAGCGACCGAAACACCTGGTAGGGATAAGGTAGAAGTACCTGTAGTACAAATCAAAGAAGGACTTGCTGCAGCAGCACCAGCAGTAGGCTTGGCAGAGCAAGGAGGCAACTGATTAATACCAATATCATCAATAGCCATACCATAATAACTGTATCCCGCATGATTCACCATAATACCTACATGATAAGTACCTGTAGTAGGAGAAATAAAACCACGTGAAAATTTATTGTAGGTGGGTGTCATGTCTGCATTTAAATAATGGACAGTATCAGTACCCGCACTTATAGTCATAGCCGCTTTGGTTTGTGCAGTACCTGCACGAATACCAATGGTAGTAGGCACGGTAGAGTAAAAAGTAGCATAAGCCGCATTACTAAACCAAAAAGAAACATCGTAGGCTTTACCAGCAGTAAGCGCTAAACCTGGTGTAAACCAAAATTCATCACCACCACTCAGTACATTTCCCAAATAAATACCTGCTTCTAAGAATTTACTTCCGCCTGGTGTACGATTACGAATACCAGGAGAATAAGGGTGCACGCCCGAGCGAAGCCACCAATAATATTCACCCCAAGAATACGTATTGCTTGCGCAAGGCAAATTAGTACCTGGCGTACCTCCTTCAAAATCTTCAACGTATGGAGGGGTGATAGGAGTTGTGGTCACTTTTACTGTATCAGAATAAGCAGATAAACCTGTAGCCGCACAACTTACTTTGCAACGATAAAAGTATATACCACCTGCTGTAATCGTATTGGTAGCTGTAGCTGTTGAACCCACAACTGTTGGAGTTGCAAAAGAGGGTGATCCATCAGAACGCTCCCATTCGAAACTTAAACCTGAGAATGCAGGAGTTGAAGATAAAGACAAGGTAGTTGTGCCCGGTAAAGCACACATTACATTGGGGCTTGCAGTAGCCTTTCCACCTGATCCAAAAGTAGCAGCAGTAGCCGTGCTACAAGCAGGCAACTCAATCAAATTGATATCATCGAAAGAGGCAGCACAATAATAACCACCAAAAGATTTATTATTGGCTTTAATAGAAAGGTAATACACGCCATTAGCGGGCACCGTAAAATCACCGACATTTTGTTGATAAGCATTGTTATTACGCGAAAGCAAATCGGGCTTAATCGCATTTAAAGTACCCGTTTTACTAGCCACTGTTGACCAATACATACCTATATCTACCCCACCAGCATATGCAGATGCAGCATAATCACTCATACGATGCCAATAAGAGAAACGATAGGTTTTACCGGCCTCTAAATTGATACCGGGCGTAAACCAATAATCAGCACCACCACCGGTATAGGTACCTATATAATAACCTGCTACTAAATATTTTGATCCTCCAGGGCGGCTAGAGGCACCATATGTAGGTGTTGCATCACTAATAATCTTCCAGTAATCAACTCCATAATAAAAAGTGGCTCCAGTAGAGAATGAAGGCGATGCTGTAGCACAAGGAACATTGACACCCACAGGACCGGCTTCAAAATTTTCAGAATAAGGAACACTACCAGATGCACTAACAGCCACTGCTACACCCGTAGAAAAAGCGGATGAAGTAGTAGAAGTACAAGTTGTTTGACGACGATAATATGTAGTGGTACCAGAAGGTGGCGCGGTGGTTAAATTTGTACTGGTTGCACCAACAACATCTACCCAAGGGCCTGTAGCCGTTGTAGAAGACTGCCATTGCCAAGTCATACCTGTACCTACTGTTGCTCCAGTAACACTTAACGTTACAGATCCACCAGGGCATAAAGAAGTAGCCGAGGCAACTGTAGAACCGCCCACAGTTGTACCCGAACAAGGTGTAGCGGGGGTATAATCAAACCTAATATTGGATGTAATGCCACTAGAATAATTGGCCGTTGGCGGCGAAGAAGGATTTGGATTGGTACCATCACTATAATACAACAAACCTCTGGTACCCGTACGTGAGGTGGCTTGCCAAGATGCGGTACAATACCAACTAGGTGTGTTTTCATCGATACCGACAACAATATTACTTGTCCCATCCCAATAGAAAGGTGTACCAAAAGTAATTTTAAACCAACCGGTTCCTGAAACGGTAACGACGCCGTCAAAGACCTTCGTTAAAGAACCAAAGGGCACCCAATCGCTAGTGCTCGAAAAGGTCGACTTGGTGGTATTTCCCAAATAAATGACCCAGTCTTTACACAAGGAAGAAAAACTTGCTGCTACAATTGAGGTAGGATTAAAACTAATAGAACTTATATAAGCAGGAGTACCTGCAGTAGCTCCAGCAGCTACTATCTCAGAAGCCAAAAAAGTCTGTTGAGAATAATTGTATCCGTAACAGGTGTAAATTGGAAAAAACGAGGTCGTAGTTGTTCCCGTACCAATAGTCAAGGCAGTTTGCGCCTTAGACATCGAGGGCAGAAAAGCGGCAAAAAGCAGCATACTCGAAACCAAAAAATTCCTCCAAAATCGGAGCGAACTTTTGGGCGACAGTATCCCCGGACTAGCGGCGGATAAAGCGGATGGTGTAATTGTTGGGTGCATAAACTTGGTTTTTCTTTTAATGATTTGTTGTCGGAAAATTTTCACAGTGATCATAATCAAAATGATTATTCACAAATTTTGTTAATTAGAAATACTAATTAGAATGTTTTCGACAAACGACATTTTTTCTGAGATAAAACGCAAGAAATGTTCGATTAAATAGCGGCTCGGTTTAAGATACAAAAGGTCTAATCTTGAAACTTCTTTTTGAGCATTTCAAGCGCCTCACTTTTATACAAACGACCAATAGCAATTTCTTTGTCACCGATGTAAACGGTATTCAAGCGTAGGCGTTCTACCTTATCTGCACTGACAATATAAGAGCGATGAATTCTAACAAATTGATTGGCAGGAAGCTTTTCTACCAAGGCTTTCATCGTTATTCGAAAAATTAATGGCGGTTCTTTATCCAAGTATATTTTACAATAATCTTCTAGGCCTTCGATATAAACAATTTTACTGAGCTGAATTTTAACCAAGCTATAATCGGCGCGCAACATTATATGGGCCGATTCAACTGAAGTACTTTGAAGAACATTACTTTGATGCAACTTTGCCTTTTCAATGGCTCTTTCAAAACGATCAAATGAATAAGGTTTCAACAAAAAATCTACAGCATCAAGTTCAAATCCATCTAAGGCATAATGACTATGGGCAGTCGTAAAAATAACCATCTTGTCCTTATCTATCATCTTGCGCAAATCAACCCCCAAAATGAGCGGCATTTGAATGTCTAAGAAAACTAGGTCTACAGGATATTTTTTGAGGTACTTAAGCGCTTCTGTACCGTCTGTAAAGGTTTTATTCAGCGATACAGTACCGACATTCTTACAGTAAAATTCCAACAGCTGTAATGCTGGTGGTTCGTCATCAATAGCAATTGCGTTAATCATTATTAGGCTAAAATATTGAGGGAATAAAGTAGCAAAAAAAATAACTCAAAAAAAAACCAAAGATTAACAACCATTTTTTTGAGATAAACGACTATTTCGTAAGGTCAATTTTTAACTGTACCAGAAAAAACTCATCCACCTTCTTAATGGTCAACTGATGCCTATTGGGGTATATTAGGGATAATCTTTTCCGGGTATTACCTATACCAATTCCATAACTTTCAGCAGATTGATTTTGGAGGCTATAATCGACATTTTTAACTTGTAAAAAAAGGTGGTTTGCCTGTAGTCGAATTTGAACACTAATCTCACTTACTTTATGCGGATGAATACCGTATTTAAAGGCATTTTCAACAAACGGAATTAATAATAGTGGGGCAATATAATATTTATCGGGACGATCAACCTCGCAATCAAAATCAATCAAAATGGTATTCAAAAACCTTTGCTTTTGAAGGTCTAGATAATCTTGTAAATACCCTATTGCTTGACTTACTTGTTCAGCATTATTTTCGGAAGCCTTAAGAATATAGCGCATAATATTGGACATTTTAACCAATGCATTACCCGCCTGTTGGGGGTTTAGCTGTATTTGCACATAAATAGTATTGAGTGTATTGAACAAAAAATGGGGATTAATCTGTGCTTTCAAATAGCTCAAATTAGCTACGCTCAATTCTCGCTCAGCCGTCCTACGGCGTTCTTCGGCAATTGATAACAAACCATAAAGCAACACCAACATAAACAGAAAAAAGATGTGCCTGATTTGAATGATGCTGTGTACTTGAACCTCTGTGCTATTAGTGAAAAAGGCAACAGAAGGGAACAGGGAAAGTATACTAGGAACTAAAGCCAAAAACAAAAAACAACCCGAGGCTAAAAAGAAATACAAGAATCTTGACCGCCTGTAAAAGAGCTGCGGAACAAAATAGAAGTAATTGGCATAGCCAAAGGAAACGCACAAAAAATGCAATAGAAAATCAATGCCCACAAAAGGATTTTTAAGCATCATGAGGGCTGTTGCATTAGGTGATGGTGCATCTAATATAGGCATCAACAAAATTATACCCGAAGCTACGGCATGAAAAAGAATACTATTTCGCTTTTGATGTGGCATCTGAAAATATTATGTTGAGGAAGGTCTATTTAAAACGTACATCTGCCGAGTAAGGGTCAACACTACTCTCGAAACGCTTATTGGTAAAGGGTTGCAATGTATGGATATCATAGACAGCATAAAAGCCATTGCGCCCCCCACATTCTGAGGTATGGTGCGGAGCTGGTCCGGTAGTAGCAATGTTTCTACTCGCAATAAATAATCTTCCACTTTTATCATCAACCGCTATGCCATGTATCTGATAAAATGGTCCAGGGATGCGCTTTACGAGCTCTAGCGTGTTATAATTGATGACATAAATAGCACCTTTGAAATTGGGAAATTCAAGTGTTTGTTCTTCTTCGCAACTCACAAACAAATAGGGCAGAACATGGCTCATAGCAAACTCTTGAGGCTTTGTTCCAAGGGCTATTACTTTAAGCAAGGTATTGGTCTTTACATCCATCACCCGCACCTCATTAGAAGCTTCGCAGGTCAAGAAGTATTTAGTTCTATCGGGCGACATGATAATTTCATGTGGGTCGATCGTTTGGTTATTAAAATTGGGCTCTTCCCCGTCAATACTGAACAATCGTACATTACCCTTTTTGGTGAGTCGATAAACCGTATTCCCTCGTTGAGAACTAATCAAAAAAGTATCGAAAGCTGCATTGCTAGTGATGCCATGTGGATTGACAAAATCTTCATAGGTGGCGGTAATGCTCATCGTCTCGAGATTTAACAACTTAACCTTTGCATTAAATGGGCTATAATCTGTGACTAGAGCACTTTTACCATCGTCAGAAATATGCAGTAAATTCCAAGAACCATTTCCCAAAAACAAATCGCCAACAACAGCATCGCTACTGGCATCAATTTTTTGAAGGTATTTGCCATTCGTAAACACCACATAACAATAGCGCCCATCGGGGCTAAAACGCAAGGCGTGCGCTACTTCTATGCCCGGCTCTTTCCCAATTTTGATGTAGCGCATGATCAAGTTTGTTTGCGCATCAATGACTGCAATAAGATCGCATCCTTGTTGGGAGATATAAATTTTCTGGCGATTTTCGGGATTAGTTGCAAAAGGAATATTGCCTACTTTATCGGGTGCACCCGCATCAATCCAATTTTTAATGATGGCATATTCGGCTGCCGATAATGCAGTACCATTAATGGGCATTTGGGGCTGCAAAACAGGACCTAAATCGGGATTGTTATTGATGAAATAAGTGAGCGAACTATTGGAAGAATTATAGGGAATCACAACAGAACCCGTGCCACTACCCTGCCACAAATGCTCCCATTTATCGAGTCGTAAATTGGCGGCGTTTTGAAAACTTTTGTCATTATGACAACCAGCCGTAGCGCATTTATTGTCTATAATTGAGCGCACCTCATCGGGGTATTGCCCCGTATAATTAGTTGGGGGATGCGTACAGCTTGACCACAAAAAAACAAAAGAAAAAAGTTGAAAAATCGTTTTCATAAAGCATGTTAAAGTTATGAAATTTTGTTTCTGAAATGCAGCAGGCTAAGTTTAGGCTCTTCCCTTTAACCCAATTCTTTCATCCGTAAATGATAGGCAATAACCGCACGCAACTTGGTATAGGTGATTTCGGCTGGTAAATTTTCTTTGAGGATAGTGCCACTTAAACCATCCAATTCTTTTATTTTTTTCAACACCAAAGAGAGTTCAGATGGACTAACAAATTCGGTCACCTCCAATTCTCCGCTACCTACAAAAGAGGTGAGATGCCCTTCGATAGTACTGATGGCCATACTGCGGGCTGTAGCAATTTCTTCAATCGTTTTGCCAGATTTGTACATATCGAAAGTGGTAATTTTACTCACACCCACTTCCTTTTTAGCACTCAAGATCTGTTCTTCTTCTTTACTTTGCGAAGCTGCAAATTGTTTCTTATCCGCTGCAATCATATCCAGCAAAGAAGCAACATTTGTGCCTAGATTAAGCCCTTTGGCCAATTTGCTGGCTTGGTCAATCTGCATCTTTTTCCTTTGCAAAAGCAAGAGGATATACCGCAATTGTGCAATGTACTTTTTGGTCTTTTGCTTGACCTTAAACTCCTCGACATGAGCCTTAAGCGCTAGTTCCAGCGCTTCTAATTCCGCACCAAAATACTGTGCAGCAGCAACTGTTCTTTCTTGCACATGACCATAATCGGGGCGGGTGCCCGAACTAAAAATAAACTGT
>JAXITL010000063.1:0-10817 GCA_034680125.1 Chitinophagaceae bacterium | reverse complement strand
TACATCGGTGTTGTCGGTACCGATAAACCAACGATGTGCGAATAGGTCATCGTATTTGAATCCTGCAACAGTAAATTCTCTAATGTTGATATCAAGCTTACGAGACACAACATCAATTGCCTTGTTCATGTTATCAACAGAAGTGTGCTCGCCGCATAAACTAAGGTATTGCTTCGTTCTCCCTGAAATGATAATTTCATATTCGGCCGCATTGGTAAAACGCAGTACATCGCCAATAAAATAGCGCCAAGCACCTGCGCAAGTACTGATCATAACGGCATAATCTACCCCTTCTTTTACCTCATTAATTAACACGGTATTCAATCCTTTTTTAGGATTGCCATCTTCGTCAAAATTTTCCTCATTAAAGGGGGAAAACTCGAAGAAAATATTATTGTTCAATACCAACTTTATGCCTTGCTCATTGGGTCGCGCCTGAAAGCCAAAAGAACCTTCAGAAGCCATATAGGTTTCGATAAAGGTTATGGGTTTGCCCAATAATTTATTGATGCTTTCTTTATAAGGTTCAAAGGAGACCCCTCCATGTATATACACACTAAGGTTGGGCCATATTTCGTGGATATTATCTACTTTATGAAACTTAATGATACGGTCCAATACAATCTGTACCCAAGCCGGAACGCCGCAAATAGTGCCTACATCCCAAGTTTTGGCCTTGCGCACAATCAGTTTAATACGATCTTCCCAATTTTCTCTTTTGGAGATTTTATTACCCGGTTTGTACAGCAAATTGCTTACCCATTTAGGCATGTTTTTTGCTGATATGCCGCTCATATCTCCTTCGTAGTGCTCTCCTTTTTCAAACAAGGTGGTAGTGCCACCCAGCATCAAAATACCTTTTTGATAAGCCGCACTCGGCACATCAAAATTGGCCATGCTATACAATTGTTTAAAGCCCATTTTTTTGATGGCCTTAATCATATCTTGGGTTACGGGTATTTGTTTACTTGCCGACTCTGAAGTGCCCGAACTGAGTGCAAAATATTTTACTTTACCCGGCCAGGCTACATTTTCTTCACCAGCAATGCAGCGATGCCACCACTCGTCGTGCATCTCATTATAAGTATGAAAAGGAACACGCTCTCTGAAAGCTTTTACGAAATCTACCTCCTGCGCTAATATTTCATCAAATCCGTAATGCTTACCAAATGCAGTATACTGACCTCTTTCGAGCAATTGCCTCAGTGTGTGGCGTTGGTAGGTGATACCTGTAGCAACTGGCGGCGTAAATTTTTTACGCAGCTTCAGCGAACGAGATATAAGAGAACCCAATAATGCCATTGTTATGTTTCTATTGTTTTTTTTGAAAAACGTAAAATAGGAGCGCAAAGGTAAAAAAACAAAGTGGTTCAGCACGTTTTCATTTGGCAATGATTTTATTTATCATTGTAAACTCTATTACAACATAATATTTATGTTTCAAAAGCATTAATTTACAGTATTTATGCACAATACTCAAACACTATTACTTGTTCA
The DNA here is from genome assembly GCA_034680125.1 of Chitinophagaceae bacterium. Classification (GTDB taxonomy): domain Bacteria; phylum Bacteroidota; class Bacteroidia; order Chitinophagales; family Chitinophagaceae; genus Rurimicrobium. The sequence continues at coordinate 9,320 of JAXITL010000063.1, read as the reverse complement.
AATGCTCTGCTGCATTCTGTTCCTTTCAACAAGCGCTAAGGCTCAAAAGAACAAAAAACACAACAGCGTTATTTACAGTCATCAATATCCTCTACAAAGAAGCAATGGTGCCACTGATATGGGTATGGAGCATTTCTTAAATACTATCAAAGACAGCCTCAACAAACATCTCGAAGAGGTAATTGTCCAATCTGCCCTACCCTTAACCAAAGCGCAGCCCGAAAGCAGCTTGGGCAATTGGATAACTGATGCCGTTGTAGCGCAACTTGGGAAAAAGCATAAAATCAATGCTTGCATCATCCATTACGGAAGTATTGGGGTCGAGTATTGGGCACCAGGAGTGCTCAAAAGAAGAGATTTTTATCAACTCATTCCACACGAAAACAAAATAGTATTGTATCAACTCAATGGTATTGCCATCAAACAGCTTTGCGATAGCATAGCGAGCTTGGGCGGCATCCCTATCTCAGGAATTTCATTTACCATCAAAGAACATAGAGCACAGGGCATTTTAATCAATCATCAAGCTATAAACGACCACCTGATGTACAGCATTGCGCTGAATGACTTTATGATATTCCACAAAAAATTCAGTGGGGTTTTGAATAAACAACAAGCAAAAGCAAGCCATAAAAGCTTAAGAAACATTTTAATTGAAACAGCCATTGACCTACACCAAAAAGGAGCAAAAATAAACGCAACATTAGACAATCGAATTAGCTATGCCGAATAGAAGAGACTTTATACAAAAAGCTGCCTGGGCTAGTACTTTGGCCCTATGCGGCCAATTTCCTTTTTGCGCTTTTGCAGCAGCAAAAACGATTAAATTAACGATATTGCATAGCAACGATACCATGAGCCAAATTGAACCATTTCCAATTGATGCACCAAAAAATGCGGGCATGGGTGGATACCAAGCAAGAGCAGACTTAATCCAAAAAATTAGAACCGAAGAAGACAATATTCTACTATTAGACGCAGGGGATTTTTTTAATAGCTCGGTATATTTTGATGGGTTTAAAGGCGCTGTCGAAATTGAGGCTATGAACTTAATGAACTATGATGCTGCAGGACTTGGAGAGCATGAATTTGATGCTGGTATCGACAATTTAAGGGTACAACTTTCAGCAGCAAAATTCAGCATTTTGTGTTGCAATTATAATTTTGAAAATACGGAGTTACAAAAACTCATAAAACCTTTTAAGATAATCAAAAAATCTGGCATCAAAATAGGGATATTGGCTGTAGGTATAAGCTTGGAGGGCTTGGTAGACGATGAAATCCAACGAAAAATCAAATGCGAAAACCCCATTGAAAAAGCAAATGAAGTGGCCAAGTACCTGAAGAAAAAAGAACACTGCGATTTGGTCATTTGCATTGCGCATTTAGGGACCAGTAATCAATCCGACTCAAAATGTTCAACTAAATCGCTGGCCAAAGAATCTCAAAATATCGATTTAATCATTGGAGGACATTCCACGAACCTACTTCCAAAGCCCTTGAAATTTTACAATCTACTAAAAGAGGAAGTTTTGGTGGTACAATCGGGATGGGGAGGCAGTCATTTAGGCCGAATTGATTACATTTTTTCTACAGAAAAAAAATTTTTATCGTCAAATGTCCAAACTGTGGAAATAGGGAAATAAAAAAATAAATTTTGATTTTTTTTTCAACAAAATGTTAGCAACTTCGTCCTCCTCTCCAAAAAAAGAGCATAAAGGTGACTCTGCAAGCATAGCATCTTAAAGCCTTATTAGGAAAGGGATTCAGACATAAACAATGCAATAGAATACGCTTACACAAAATGATCGAAAAGCAACAATCACATATTAACTCGCACGTAGAAGAAGCAGCAGCCTCTTGGCATAAATGCTTGTCCATCATACAAGATAATGTGAATGAACGTGCCTTCCATACATGGTTCGATCCGATAAAAGCAGTTGCACTCGAAAACAATATTCTTACCCTTCAGGTTCCTAGCCAATTTTTTTACGAATGGTTAGAAGAACATTATGTTGATTTGCTCGGCAAAACCATCAAAAGGGTTTTGGGGAACAATGGAGGATTAGAGTATAGAGTAGTGATGGTAGACGGTAATTCGTCGCGCAATGGAGGAATGAACAGTGTTATGAATATGCCCGGTAGTACCCAACAAAAGCCACCAGTAGGTAGCAATATGGTGGATCTCCCATTGCATATCAAAGACCCAATGAACATTAAAAACCCCTACTCTATTCCGGGGTTAAAACGTACCGTCATCGACCCACAACTTAATCCTAATCTCACTTTTGATAATTTGGTAGAAGGAGATTGTAACCGTGTGGCAAGATTAGCGGGTATCAATGTAGCACAAAAACCAGGGGCAACCTCATTTAATCCATTGGTTATTTTTGGTGGAACAGGTTTAGGAAAAACACATATTGCCCAAGCCATCGGCAACGAGGTGCGTCGATTACATAGCAATAAAGCAGTATTGTATGTTAGTGCCGAAAAATTCATCAATCAATTTATTGACCATTCCAAAAGTGGTGAAGTCAACGATTTCATACATTTCTATCAACTAATAGATGTATTGATTATTGACGATATTCACATCTTTACCTCTGCGCCAAAATCTCAAGAAGTTTTCTTTGCCATCTTCAACCACTTACACCAAGGTGGCAAACAGATTATCCTTACCAGCGATACAGCACCAAAAGATTTGGAAGGAATGCAGGAAAGACTCTTGAGTCGTTTCCGTTGGGGATTGAATGCCGATATTCAGGCACCCGATTTTGAAACACGCCAAGAAATCTTGAAGTTAAAAATGAAGCAAGATGGAATGGAATTGACTGACGATGTAGTCAAATACATTGCCTACAATATTCAAAATAATGTTCGAGACCTGATTGGTGCATCCATTTCATTATTTGCCCAAGCCACACTCAATAAGAAAGAGATTGACCTTGATGTAGCCAAGCGTGTGATGAAAAACTTGGTGAAAATGAATACCCGCGAACTCACCATTGAGAGTATTCAAAAAATGGTTTGCGATCATTACAATATTACCTACGATAAATTACTGATCAAAACACGGAAACGTGAAATTGTTCAAGCTCGTCAAATAACCATGTACTTGGCCAAAAAATTCACGAAAAGCTCCTTGAAAAATATTGGTGAGCACTTCGGCGGTTTCGACCACACTACTGTTATTCACTCTTGTCAGACCGTTGAAGACCTAATGGACACTGACAACGAATACAAAGAAAAAGTGGACGAATTGCAACAAAAAGTTCATATGGCAAGCATTTAAAAACCTACATTTTAAAAATCCCAACACATAATTGTGTTGGGATTTTTTCTTGCCCATAGACACAATTAATCAAGCCTAAAAGAAAGAACAGTTGGATAACATTCTAACATAAAAAAAAAGCCCGATAATGATGAATTATCGGGCTTTACTATTGTTTGTATTTTAATGAGCATTAATTCACGGTATTACCGCTTTTGTCAAGCTCTTCCATGTCATATCCAAGGGCTTTTAACCGATCCCAAAGTTTTGCTTTATCGCCCACCAACAAGACCATCATTTTATCGGTACTCGGCAAGGTTTCACGGATAAAAGTATTGGCCTCTTCGAGTGTTAAATCGGCAAGCATTTTGGCTTGCACATCGGGGTAATTGGGTTTTAAATTATAGGTCATTAAGCGGGATAAAAACCCTGCTTTTTGGCCACCCGACTCATATTTACGTGCTTCACTTTGACCAATAGAATTTTTGGTAAAGGCTAATTCTTCTGCGGTCATTCCCTTAATTCTATAATCACTCAAAATATTCATAACATCTTTCAGTGCACTGTCCGTTGCGGAAGCTTTGATACCAGCACTAAATTCGAATGAACCAGTATACAAATCGCCATTATAAGCACTACGCGCGCCATAAGTCCAACCTTTATCTTCACGTAAATAAAGATTAACACGGCTATTAAAGGCACCGCCTAATGGGAAGTTGATGATATTGGATTTATAAAAATTGCCTGTTGCATCGTATTTAAGATTGGTAACATAACCAATTCTAAACTCCGTTTGGGCAGCATTGGGAACATCAACAAAATAAATTTTGGTGGCTTTAGCCTTAGGTGCAGCAGGGATTGCAGGCATTTGAACTGCATTGGAAGGTAGTTTTTCTAAAAACTTTAGTTCAGCCATAATATCCTCTTTAGTCACATCGCCGACAACCACAATTTTAGCTTCATTAAAATTAAAGTATGTGTCATAATAATGTTGTATGTCCGAAAGCTGAATCTTATTGATAGAGGCTTCTGTACCACTTGCTGTCCAACCCATAATATTGTCGCCATTCATTAATTTTTCAAAAATGGTTGAAGCAACATAGGAGGGTTGGTTCATTGCATTTTTAATATTCTGGATGGTTCTCTTCTTTTTGGTTTCAAAAGTTTCGGCCTTGAAAACTGGACGCAACATGCGTTCTTCAAGCAAAGCCAAGGTTGGTTTTACATTTTTTTTGAGACAGCGAATGCTGATATTTGTACCATCTAAACCAGCACCAACACTAATGTCTGAACCTAGTTTCTGGAGCTCTGTTGTAAAGGCTTCTGCAGAATAGTTTTTGGTATCCTCATTCATCATGGTTCCAAAAAGACTAGCCAAGCCTTGTTTTTCAGGATTATTGGCATCCATTAATATGCCCCCTTTAAGCTCAATGCTGATATTCACAATAGGCATTTCTGCTTCATTTGTTCCAATAATATCGCCATTATTAGCCATGTCTGCATACCACAATTTAGGAACATTCACCTTTGGGTTGGCACCACTAGCAGGCATTTTACTTCTATCGAAATTATCTTTTGCTTTGTTGTATTGAAGACTAGCATAGCCATAATTGGGGGCTTTATAGCCCGTTTCGGCTACTGTATAATTATCTGCTGCAGCCTTGTTGTCCTCATTTCCTTTGGTCAATACACTAACAATAACACAATTCTTGCCCTTGATATATTGCTGGTACACACGCATGACATCTTCTTTGCTAACACTTGCATATCGTTTCAATTCTTGACCAATATAATTGGCATTACCTGTGTAGGTTTGAAAGGCGGCTAACTGGGACACTTTACGCGAAACACTTTCTAAACCATAAATAGCTTCAGATTCTTGCTGATTTTTGAATTTTGCAATTTCATCATCCGTTGCACCGCCACGTTTTTCAAATTCAGCAAAACCCTGACGCACCATTTTTTCTAAATCAGCTAATTTTTGACCTGGATAAGGCGTCACCGAAATCGTAAACTCACCCGACAATTCTGATGTACTGTTATACATTTGGGTGCTCACCGCTTTTTGCGTTTTAACCATTGTTTGGTACAAAATGGAATTGTTGCCTTGACCAATAATTTCAGCCAAACAATCTAAAGCCGCTTCGTCTTTGCTGTATTGAGGTACTGTTGGATAGACCATGCGCAACATAGGCACTTTGGCATAATTATCCATCATCGAAATGTAGCGATCCTTGCTAATAACAGGAGCAGGAAGCTTAACCGGTACTACGCTTGGGCCTTTGGGAATCGAACCGAAATATTTCTCGGCCAATTTCAACACCTCGGCTGTAGTGACATCACCACCCACCGTTAACACAGCGTTATTAGGGCCATACCAACGAAGGAAAAAGTTTTTCAAATCGCCCACATTTACACGATTCAAATCTTCGATATAACCAATGGTGAGCCAAGAATAGGGGTGACCATAAGGATATAAATTTTTGGCAGCAACCTCACCCACTAAGCCGTAGGGACGGTTATCATAATTTTGTCCGCGCTCGTTTTTAACGGTTGCTCGCTGTACTTCAAATTTCTTTTGGGTAACGGCATCGAGCAAAAAGCCCATACGATCGGCCTCAAGCCAAAGCATTTTTTCGAGTTGATTGCTGGGTACCGTTTCGAAATAATTGGTACGGTCGCGGTTGGTGGTACCATTTAGTGTTCCACCCGCTTCCGAAATGATTTTGAAATGTTGTTCGTCCCCCACATTATCAGATCCCTGAAACATCATATGCTCAAAGAAATGCGCAAAACCTGATTTGCCAATTTGTTCGCGCGCAGAACCAACATGGTAGGTAACATCGACATGCACAATGGGATCAGAATGATCTTCATGCACAATAATGGTGAGGCCATTAGGCAGCGTGTATTTTTCGTAAGGGATATTGATTTCGCCGGGTTTGGCGCTAACCTTTTCTACAAATTTTGCCTGTGCAAAAAGCATAGAAGGTGTGCAAAGTGCTAAGCTGGCAACACTGCAGATTTTAATAAATGATTTCATTTGGTATTTTTTTTTGAAGCAGTGAAGATAAGCAGCCAAGACCGAATAGTGTAGTAATGGATGCTGAAATATTCGTTAAGGCATAAAAACGGGCCGATTGATCGGCCAACATGCTTGTTGCTTGAATAGAAAAGACAATAAGCCCCAATTTTCTCAGGCTTAAAAATCTTAGAAACGTATCTTTGCGGCTATGTACCCACTTATTCGTAAAGTTTTATTCCGCCGCGACCCCGAAGAAGTACACTATTGGGCCATGGCAAAACTCCAAACCGCCTATCGTATACCCTTATTGCGCAAAATGATGCGTAGTATGTTTACTTATAAAAAAGCGTCGCTTGAACGTACACTTTGGGGTATTACTTTCCCCAACCCTGTTGGCTTGGCCGCCGGATTTGACAAGGATGCAAGATGGATTAATGAACTCTCTTGTCTTGGATTTGGCTTTGTAGAAATTGGAACAGTTACACCTTTGGCACAGCCAGGCAATCCAAAGCCTCGCTTGTTTCGACTACCCGAGGACAAGGCTGTTATCAATCGAATGGGCTTTAATAATGAAGGGGCAACAGCAGCGGCAGAGCGCCTTTCAAAGCCCCACGAGCGTATTATTGTAGGGGGCAATATTGGAAAAAACAAGGATACACCCAACGAAAATGCGATTGATGATTACGAGAAAGCGTTCATCGCTCTCTATGAAGTAGTGGATTATTATGTGGTCAATGTAAGTAGCCCCAATACTCCCGGGCTAAGGGCTTTGCAAGACAAAGAACCATTGACACGAATTTTAAATCGACTTCAAGTGCTCAATAAAGAAATGGGGAAAAATCGTCCTATTCTTTTAAAAATTGCCCCAGATCTAACAAATGACCAGCTGGATGACATCATTAGCTTGGTGACTGATACACAAATACAAGGTGTAGTGGCCACCAATACTACAATTGACAGAAGCGGACTCAAAAGCGATCCATCAAAAGTAGAAAGTATTGGTGCGGGTGGACTCAGTGGCAAGCCCTTAAGCAATCGAGCAACAGAGGTGGTCCAATACATTCACGAAAAAAGTGGCGGCAATATAAAAATAATTGCTGCAGGCGGCATCTTTACGGCTGCCGATGCACAAGAAAAACTGGATGCAGGTGCCTCTTTAGTGCAGGTGTATACGGGCTTTATTTACGAAGGGCCAGCTATTGCATCGAATATTTGCAAAGCACTATAATGAATAATTAAAAATGAAAAGTGAATAATGTGGCGATTATTTACGACTAATTTACCCAATTACCTGCCTTAACGATTTTACAAAGCGAATGCGCATAGACATTATCTCCGTTGTACCCGAATTGCTCACAAGCCCATTTGAGCATTCTATTATGAAACGGGCTCAAACTAAGGGTTTGCTTGAAGTAGTAGTGCATCATCTCCGCGATTATACGCCCTACAAGCATGGGCAAGTGGACGACTACCAATTTGGTGGTGGTGCTGGGATGGTGATGATGCCCGAGCCCTTGGCTATTGCCATTGAAACATTACAAAAAGAAAGGAGTTATGACGAAATCATTTTCATGACCCCTGACGGCCCAACTTGGAATCAAAAAGCGGCAAATAGCCTATCCCTAAAGGAGCATTTAATGATTATTTGCGGTCATTACAAAGGGATTGACCAACGCATACGCGACCATTATATCACTATGGAAATTTCTATTGGGGATTATGTGCTGAGTGGTGGCGAATTGGCAGCGGCCATCATAGTCGATTCGATTGGCCGATTAATACCGGGGGTATTGAATGATGAAACCTCTGCCCTTTCAGATTCTTTTCAGGATGATTTGCTTTCACATCCTGTTTATACCCGACCATCAGATTTTAGAGGATGGAAGGTTCCAGAAATATTGCTTTGCGGCGACCCTAAAAAGGTAGAGCAATGGCGCTATGAACAGGCTGTTAAAAGAACAGAGGAACGCAGGCCAGACCTATTGAAGGATCATTCCTAGGCAATTAGTGGCTATGATGAGCATTTATTTTGAGATTAATTGAAAAATAATTTTGGTAGATAAGATTAAAACTTTACTTTTGCAATCCTAAAAATAAGTAACAATGGACGCTATAGTATTCGTACACCAGCAATTAAACGCAAACGCAAGCAAATCTTACCCAGCTTTTAAAGCGGGTGACAATATAACTGTAAACTACAAAATTATTGAAGGCGTTAAAGAACGTATTCAGTCATTTAAAGGTGATGTAATCAAACGTCAAGGTACAGGTGCAACCCAAACTTTTACAGTTCGTAAAATATCTGATGGTATTGGCGTTGAGCGTATTTTCCCTTATTATTCTCCAAACATTGACTCTATCGTTCTCAACAAATCTGGTCGTGTTCGTAGAGCTAAATTGTACTACCAACGTGAGCGTAGCGGTAAGAGCGCTCGTATCAAAGAAAAGAAAAGAGCCGTTCAGGTTAAAGCTAAATAAGCTGCAAACCAAAACATATTTTGTGTGTCAAAACCGTAAGATTAACTTTCTTACGGTTTTTTTTGGGCAAAAACCCAAGCCATATCATTTAGAGCATGCTGTTTACCGACCATTTTGATACCTTTACCGACCCTGCCCTGACCATGGCCTAATTAAATTATAATAAGGCTCTGGATACCTTTACTTTTGTAGAGCACCAATAAAAGCGCGACAATATGCCTTTACAAGCACGACAAAAAAACAAATACAATGCCTCTGTCCTATTTGGGGTTTTAATAGCTACAGTGGGCCTTTTGTTTTTACTCAAGCAATTCAAACTAATATCATTTGATTTCCAAATTTGGCCCTTATTTTTGATTGCTGGTGGACTGATTAACGGCAGCAAAAAGGGATTCTCACGCCCTATTCCAATTGCGCTAATCGGCATAGGCATGGCCTATTTGATACCAGAATTTCCCATTGCTGGTGTTTCTTCCAATCAATTGCTTTGGCCCATCTTACTCATCCTAGCTGGCGTATTTATCGCATTTAGAGCCCGAAAGAAAG
>JAXITL010000062.1:0-10000 GCA_034680125.1 Chitinophagaceae bacterium | reverse complement strand
CCTTTGAGTTTCATCCTTGCGGACGTACTTCCCAGGTGGATTACTTAATGCTTTCGCTCAGACACTCACTGTATATCGCAAATGTCCAGTAATCATCGTTTAGGGCGTGGACTACCAGGGTATCTAATCCTGTTTGATCCCCACGCTTTCGTGCCTCAGCGTCAATAATTGTTTAGCAAGCTGCCTTCGCAATCGGTGTTCTATGTCATATCTAAGCATTTCACCGCTACATGACATATTCCGCCTACCTCAACAATATTCAAGATAAATAGTATCAATGGCAGTTTCCGAGTTGAGCTCGGAGATTTCACCACTGACTTAAATACCCGCCTACACACCCTTTAAACCCAGTGAATCCGGATAACGCTTGCACCCTCCGTATTACCGCGGCTGCTGGCACGGAGTTAGCCGGTGCTTATTCATCTGGTACCGTCGGCACCCTTAGAAAAAGGTGGTTTCTTCCCAGATAAAAGAAGTTTACAACGCAGAACGCCTTCATCCTTCACGCGGCATGGCTGGTTCAGACTTGCGTCCATTGACCAATATTCCTCACTGCTGCCTCCCGTAGGAGTCGGGCCCGTGTCTCAGTGCCCGTGTGACTGGTCGTGCTCTCACACCAGTTACTGATCGTTGGCTTGGTGAGCCGTTACCCCACCAACTACCTAATCAGGCGCATGCCCATCCCAAACCGCCTTAGCTATTATATAAAGATGATGCCATCCCTATATTTTACGGTGTATTAATCTCCTTTTCAGAAGGCTATTCACCTGTTTGGGGTAAGTTGCGTACGTGTTCCGCACCCGTTTGCCGGTCCAGTATTGCTACCGTCCCTCGACTTGCATGTGTTAAGCCTGCCGCTAGCGTTCATCCTGAGCCAGGATCAAACTCTCCATTGTAAATGAATTGTTCGATCTGACTAATAGTTTCTCTCGAAAAATTAGACGAATCGTGTTTTTTGTATTTTTGATACTGAGTCAACTAATTAATTAGCTGCTCTTACCTGCGGTACCGAAATTCATCGATACCCGCTGCTTTATTTTTTTGCTTCCATCTTTTTCAAAGAACTGTATTTAGCTACTCCTATACTCTTTAGTATAAACGCATATTCGCTAAATGCTGTAACAGTTAAGGAGTTGAACCTCTTCCCTCGATTGCCTGTCAATCAACTGTCTCGTTTTTAAGAACTTCCCGCTTTTTTCGTTGGGGTTGCAAAGGTAAGCCGTTTTTTTTATCCGCCAAATTTATTTTTACTTTTCTTCAAAATACCTTTGACCTCAACAACCTCTAACCTCTCAACACCCCTTTTTTTTGCGGGAGTGCAAAGGTAAGCGCTTTTTTTATTCTGCCAAATTTATCTTTACAATAAGCCTCAACAAAATAAACACACTAAACACCTCACACACAACATCTTAAAACAAATAAAGAACTCTTTTACCCATCTCATTTTCGTCGTTGGGAGTGCAAAGGTATGGCTTTTCAATTACTAAACAAAAAAATGTTGAAAAGATGTGGAAACGCCCCCTGTGTTGCTACCCACAAAATCAGCCGAAAGTGCCGCTAATAAAGCAATTCACGCCCTCGCATCTTTTTATGATTTAGACGGGCAAATTGAATTGTTTTCTATCTTGAACCTTAAGCAGAAGTGCCTTTCACCAGGAATGACCCCATGCCCTTTAAAAGAAAAGCGCAACAATTGAATGGTTGCGCTTTGGATGTTATATACTACAGTTGTTTATCGTTTCTTCAGCATATAGACATTAAATACCAGGCTCAATAACAAACAGATGGCAAGCATCTGATGCAATTCGGCAAACCATTCAAACCTTAAAAACTTATTCTGTGTCATTAAGGGTGCGTTCAATACGGTGAGTATACCCAATAATACTTGCAATAAGGTAAAAAACACTGTACTCATTGCCGCCTTTCGCAAAAGGGGGCTAACGCTTTCCGATACTTGACGGCGAAGGTTCACAAACCATAACAACACCAATACAACCAGCAAATAAGCTAATGTTCGATGGATAAAATGTACGACAATAGGATGATCTGTACAGATAGCCAAGCCTTTATATACTGCTCCGCCAAAGTTGCTTACATTACTAGGCAGATAAGTACCATTGACATCGGGCCATGTAGGCGCTGCGGGTGCCGCTTTGAGCCCTGCCATAAATGCTCCATAAACCAACTGTACAACCAAAAGCGCTAAGAGTCCTACAGTAAAGCGATTTAAACGAAGATTGAAAACCCTTTTCTCGTCGGCTACCCAAAGCTTCAAGGCAAACCAAAACGTATAACAAAGGAGCAGCAAGGCAAACATAAAGTGCATGGCCAATTTGATATGACTCACATGGGTATCATCAGGATTGAGCCCACTAGCCACCATTATCCAACCCACAGCCCCTTGCAATGCGCCTAAAACAAAGAGCATAACAAATGGCTGAACCATCTTTTTATCGAAATACCTCTTGGCCAAAAAGAAAGAAAAACCAATCAAGAATACGAGACCAAGCAAGCGAGCCCATTCACGGTGCATCCATTCCCAAAAATAAATGGCCTTGAAATCGGACAAGGTATAATTGCTATTGTGATTCACAAACTGTCCTGATGCTTCGGTTTTATACAGCTCAAATGCCGTATGCCAATCCTGCTCATTCATAGGCGGGACAGCACCCAAAATGGGCTTCCACTCAGTGATGGACAAACCCGAACCCGTGAGGCGAGTAATGCCGCCCAGCAATATTTGCATCATAATCATCACAACGCCGAGCAATAACCACTTGGCTACGGCTCGGCGCTTTTTGTTCGCGATGTGTTCCTCGGTATCTATAAGATGTGACATTGTTGAATTTTTTGGCCTAGACTCTTGTTAGCCCACCCCTAAGCCCTCCAAAGAGGGGAATCGAGCGAGAAACACTATTCACTGTTCAATATTCATTTTTCATTAAGCCTTATACACTTTCAGGGCTGCTTCAAGACAATCCATGGCGTGATTAATGTCCTCTAAATTGAGCACATAAGCCAAGCGCACTTCGTCCTTACCCTGACCTTTGGTAGCATAGAAGCCCGCCGCAGGAGCCATCATCACGGTTGCACCTTCGTGCGAAAAACCTTCGAGCAACCACTGACAAAACACTTCGGTATCTGCTACAGGCAACTTAGCCATTGCATAAAAGGCGCCACCGGGATTGGGACAAAAAACACCGTCCATTGCATTAAGGCGTTTTACCAAAAGGTCTCTGCGACTATTATATTCGGCATGTACTTCATCAAAATAATTGAGGGGTAAGTCTACGGCAGCTTCGCCCAAAATTTGTGCGAAAGAGGGCGGGCTCAATCTTGCTTGTGCAAATTTCATGGCAGCATCCAACACTTGCTGATTGCGCGTGATAAATGCACCAATACGCCCACCACAAGCGCTATAGCGCTTACTGATGGTATCCATCAAAATAGCATGATTTTCTAAACCTGGAATGCTGAGTGCCGAAATATGCTTACGGCCATCGTAGCAAAACTCCCGATAGGCCTCGTCAGAAAACAAAAACAAATCGTACTTGATACAAATATCGCGCAAGACTTCTAACTCTTCCATGCTGTACAAATAACCCGTAGGGTTGTTGGGGTTGCAAATCATGATCGCTTTGGTGCGGGGCGTAATGGCTTGTTCAAATGCATCAATTGGCGGCAATGCAAAACCCGTGTCAATGCTGCTCGGAATCGGTACAACTTTTACACCGGCACTAATCGCAAATCCATTATAATTAGCATAAAAAGGTTCTGGGATGATGATTTCGTCGTCTGGATCCATACAGCTCATCACCCCAAAAAGAATGGCTTCGCTACCACCGGTAGTCACGATAATTTGGTTGTGATTCACCTCAATATTATTGCGCTTGTAGTACTCCACTAATTTTTTGCGATAGCTTTCAAAACCCGCACTATGACTATATTCTAGCACCTTCATGTCGGTATGGCGCACGGCATCCATCACCGCTTTGGGCGTTTCAATATCGGGCTGCCCAATATTGAGATGATATACTTTCGTACCTCGTTTTTTTGCTGCTTCGGCAAAGGGTACCAATTTACGAATAGGAGAGGGCGGCATCTGCTCGCCACGTAAGGCTATTTTCGGCATGGCGCAAAGATAATGGTGAATGCCGAATGTTTAATGCTGCATGAAGGATGAATAATGGTTATCCACGCATAGTCATTAATCATTGAACACTAATCACTACCCCTTTTTGTTGGTCAGCATTATCTTTTCTATTAGCCTTGGGTTGCGTCGCACCGTCAGGGGCTATCATTTCTTCAGCCTTTGCATTTCGCGTTTTGGGCTGGCTCGCTGCGCTCGCCGCAGCAGCAACTTTTTGTAAAACATTGCGATTATTTTTTTCCCTATTGTGAGGGCGCATCTGAAATCTTAAATCGCAAATCAACAATCAAGATTACCTTTGGTAGCGACAAAACACAAATTAGATTATGCTCAAAAACATTTTATTCATCGGGCTGGGTGGGGGCATCGGCAGTATTTGCCGCTATGTTATGGCTCTTGCCATCGGCAAATGGATTGATGCTTCCTTTCCTTGGGGCACATTTGTTGTTAATCTTTTGGGCTCCCTTTTGATTGGTCTGTTCTTGGGCATGTTCGACAAAAGCATCTTCAACGACACGAGCAGACTACTTTTGATAACAGGCTTCTGTGGCGGCTTTACCACCTTCTCGGCCTTCTCCTCCGAAAATGTACACTTACTGCTAGCAGGACAATGGCTTACGGCGCTCGCTTACAGTGCACTGAGTGTGGTATTAGGTATTGCCGCTGTGTGGCTGGGTTACAAATGGAGCGCAGTTTGGTAATTGTATTCGCGATGGCGATTACAAATTTTTGCCTTTAGCTTCGTCTCCGCTCAGCCTGGCAAAAATTTTTTATCTTGACATACGGGGCAAGCACTAAATGGCTTTTAGCTTGAGGCCTGTTAAGGGAAAATAATCAAATTAGCTTATTACCTTACACCCCGATTACGGTCTAGCAATTGTATTCCAGCGCCAATTAGCGAGTAAGAACTATAAGACAAAGCAATTATCTTCGACCTTTATATTTATTTACCTTGAAAAATTGTCAATGAAACAAAAGAAGCTGATTGTTTTTTTTCTTGTTTTTTTTCTTTTCCCAATAGCAACGTTTGCCCAATGGGAAGAGTTGGGTGGCACATTATCGGTTCGATTAACACACCCTAGCACAAGACCAGAAATTCAAACCTTATGTACAGACGACTCAGGAAATGTTTTTGCGGCAGGTTATTTTGAGAATTCTGCGGGCTATTACTATGTGGTAAAGTACAACCGAAAAACTAAACTTTGGTCAGAACTGGGAGATGCAACAACTGGTGGAACTCCCCTAAATGCAAACAATTACATCACTAAAATAGCCGCAGACCACATTGGCAACGTATATGCCACTGGCTATTTTACAAACAGCTTTGGCAATACCTACATTGCCAAATGGGATAACACTACTAACGCTTGGACAGCCCTAGACACACTAATACCAGGAGAAAATATTGTAATCGACAAGGCAAACAATGTTTATACAAATGCTTACGATACTACTCTGAAAGAAGATTATATCGCCAAATGGGATGGTGCAAAGTGGAGTATGTATGGCACTACAATTGGCGACGTAACAACAGGCCTTTTTACAGGCGGCATATCAAAAATTGTCATCGACGATTTGAATAGAATTTATGCTTTAAAGCGCACTTTCATTGTTGTTAATGATGGAACAAAATGGACAGACACCATTAACATCTCGAGCCCGTATATAGCACCCTACACTCCAATATTTGCGTTGGCTATAGATCAAGATAGAAATATTTATTTGGGTGGTAGAATTACCGACCCATCTGGGTTGAATACGGTTAATGTTCTCAAATTGGATATTAAGTCTAAAGTATTAGACAAACTCTCTCACTCAATACCACCTTTTACAACAACCTCGGGATCTCCGGAAGTCCACACAATTGTTTCGGTTAGCTCTTCAGAAATCTATGTCGGAGGGTACTACTTAGACTATGGCACAGCAGACCTGCAAGTGATAAAGTGGAGCAAAACTACAGATGAGTGGAGTATTGTTGGACCATCGGGTGGAGGTATAGTAGGAAATATAAACGCCCTTGTTATTGACACCATAAAAAAACGGAACGACTTGTTGGCTGTTGGATATTTAGGTAACACCGCAATCGGCGTAATGAACAACGATCAGTTTATTGCCGAGTTTAAACAATACTGCAGCGCTTACTTCACATTAGCGCCAAGCACCTTGCCTCATGCTTACACGATAACCAATTATTGCTTCGGGGCGGGCACAATCGGCTATAAATGGAACTGGGGAGACGGCTCCCCATTAGATACAGGAGCAACACCGTCTCACACTTACTCGAGTGCTGGAATCTATCAAATTTGTGTTGAAATTTCTGATAGCTTAGGTTGCACGAGTTCGTATTGCATACCTAAACATTCTTATTTAGCCAAGGCAACAGGAATGGTATCGGTAAACGTAGTAAAAGGATTGCTGCCAACCTCCTTAATGGATGAAGACCAAAAAAACACAGACGAAATAAACATATACCCTAATCCTACAAATGACAAAATCATAGTCGCAGGAAAAGGCCTTGAAAAGGAAATTCAAATAAAAATTTTAGACCTTTTGGGCAAAGAAGTTTTGTCCGAGAAAATTTCGTTACAAAACGGCGCATTTCAGCAAGACTTTGACCTAAAAAATGTTCAATCTGGCTTGTACATCCTTCAATTAAAATCATCGAAAGTTTCAAAGTCGATAAAAATTTATAAAAATTAGGGTTTCCGGAGCAATTTTCTTGAACGACTCCGCCAAATAGAAGGGTCTAGCAGTTACATTAGTTCTGTATTTTAACATCAATCATAAATCCGAAATCCGGATTTACCTTTGCACCATGTCATTATTTACTACCATTGCGCCCATCACCATTACTTGTCATAACAGACTGGCTCCCTACCTCGAAAGAGAAGTAAAAGCATTGGGCTTTGAAGTAAAAGAAACTTTTATCACAGGCTTAAAATTAGAAGGCACCCTCAATGATTGTATCCGACTTAACCTTAACCTTCGTTGCGCCAGCCAAGTTTTGTACAGTTTGCTTTCTTTTGAAGCGCATAATGCCGATGATGTGTATCACAATCTCAGCGATTGTCCTTGGGAAGAAATCATTCCCGAAGATGGCTATTTTTCGGTGACCAGCAATGTGCAAAATGACACGATCAACAACAGTATGTTTGCCAGCCTAAGGGTCAAAGACGCTATTGTTGACCGTATGCGCGAAGCCACAGGCATCCGACCCAATACCGGCGCTGAGCCTACGGGTGCAGTGATTCACCTATACTGGAAAAATGAAGAAGCCGAAGTCTTTGTCGATACCTCAGGCGAGTCATTAGCACGCCACGGATACCGAAAAATTCCTGGTCGCGCTCCCATGCTCGAAGCATTAGCTGCAGCCACTATTATGGCTTCTCGCTGGGATGGCGCTTCACCTTTTATCAACCCTATGTGTGGCTCGGGCACTTTGGCTATCGAAGCGGTTTTGTGGGCGACCAACACGCGACCTGGTATCTTCCGCAGCAATTATGCTTTTATGCACCTCAGCGATTACGACCCCAAAGTGTATCATAAAGAAATGGCCCATTTGCGCCAGCAAATAAAACCTTTGGCACAAGAGGCGCGCATTATTGCGAGCGATTATAGCAACCAAGCAATAGCCAATGCACAACAAAATGCAAAGGCTGCTGGAGTAGAAAAATTAATAGAATTTAAAGAATGTGATTTTGCCGAAACGCCCGTGCCCGAAGGCAAGCCCGGGGTTTTCTTTATCAACCCTGAGTATGGCGAGCGACTAGGTGATGTTACAGAATTGGAGGGCACTTATGGCCGCATTGGCACTTATATGAAGCAGAAATGTGGTGGCTATTTTGGTTATGTATTTACTGGCAATCTTGACCTTGCTAAAAAAATTGGCCTCAAGCCCAAACGCCGTATTGAGTTTTTTACCAGCACCATCGACTGTCGCTTATTTGAATACGAACTCTATGCCGGTAGCCGCCGAGCTGTTGAGGAAAAGGAATAGAATCAATAGTTTGTTGTAAAGTAAAAACCCCAGCCTTTTGTAAAAGGCTGGGGTTTAAAACGTCACCAAAAACCAAAGTTTTGGATATTTTTAAATTATTACTTCTCAGATAATTTTTTCTCTTTTTTTTGAGATAATATAAACCATCAATCCTATCAGACCACCAATTATGGGTGCACCCAATAAGTTTGATTTTGTTAAATCTTCAAAATCGATAATCCAGAGTAAAATTCGAACTAACGTAAACATTGAAGCAGAAAAAATAACCGACAACAATAATGAACTACGGATAATTAAAAAAACTTTTTTCATATTATTTAATTTATTAAGGTAACCACCAAAGATCCCAACCTAAAACTTTCTCTGTAGCTTTTTTAAATGAAGCGTACGCGGCACCTGTAGCTGCGCCAGTAATTATCCCAGCGGGACCTCCTGCTACACCACCAATTGCACCGCCTACAGCACCGCCTACATCTGCTTTCCCAACTTCTTTTTGGTTGTCGCTCATTGCACAAGGATCAAAATTAGTTGGATTATTTACAAATTGATCATATTTGGCTGCATTTTCTTTCCAATAAGTCATTGAATATTGAGCGACAGCACATCCCGTCCCAACTATGTAGCTTTCATTTTCATCAGCTAGTTGGAAAGCGATTGATTTTTGATATACGCATATGTTTAAAAGTTGAGCATGTGATATTTGATTTGCTCCGTATGCATTAATCGCATTGTATACGGTATTCAAAATTTGCTGTGCATTAGTAGATAAAGTGGTGGGAATTTGAGTTTGGTAGTTTAAGTCAATGTATGGTGTGCCATTAATTCCTTTGCTTGCATAAAAGGACAAAACCTTTACTTTAAAAGAGTCTAGTAATTGATTTGTAGTTCCTGTCCAATTATTAGCTTTTAGCGCAACGGTATAATCAAACAAATAATCCATACATTCGTTATGCATTATGCCTACATTATCTATTGATTGTAGGTATACGTTTAAATCGTTTGTAAGTCTTGATTTTGAATTTGATTTTCCAAGACTAACATTCGTTTCCTTTTTCTCCTCCCCCTTTTTACACGCCACAAAAGTGGTAGTTGCTGCAATGGCTAAGAAGCTTAGCCCTAAAATTATTTTTTTCATTGTTTAATCTGGCTGTAAGGTAGCCTTACCATTCGTTATTGAATTACCTACTCTTTTCTACAGGTTTTCGGTTGCGCCTGTTGCCGTAAATTTTGGAGCTTACTTCAGCTTGCGTTTCATTTGGATGCCGTGCACTGCATCTGTCTTACAAAACAAAAAGTTTTCGTGGGCTTCATATTACTGCTTATCTAGGTTTAGTTCCGGCCATCATTAAGCGATACAAATTTTCCTCAAAACCAATTTGGGCATGTACTGTTAGGCTTAAGGTATGGCTACAGAAGCCTTCATTTGAGCAAGCCTTTTTTGTTACTACATGCAAAAAATCTTCATTAAAAATATCGTGTTTTTCATCGTAAAAAACAAACATAACAAGTTATTCTTAATGCACAAAAATAAATTTATATTTTCTTAATAAATAGGTTTTATTTTCTACATTTGAAAATAAAATATCTATCCGCTGGGCAGCTTTTCCGCCAATTGATTGTAAAGGACTATTTACTAGGCGATAATTCTATAGGATCGTTGCACCTATTTTTATTCCAAAGCGGCTCCGCCTCGATTCATATTGAGAACGACAAGGATACTTTTCGTTTGGCTTGCAGCCTACTCTGAGGCCATTATGCTAGTAGGCAACAACAAAATCCCACAAAACAAAGAGGCAGCCGCAATAGCGACTGCCTCTTTGTTGTATTAGGCTATAGGAAATGGTTAATGAATG
>JAXITL010000061.1:0-11196 GCA_034680125.1 Chitinophagaceae bacterium | reverse complement strand
TTTACCCATCTCATTTTCGTCGTTGGGAGTGCAAAGGTATGGCTTTTCAATTACTAAACAAATTTATTTTAAAAAAAAGACGCACTTCCACCCAATTGCTTTACTGATAAGGCTTACAAGGAATTCTTTATATCACTCACACAGTGATTAAAGCCCAATATTGATATGAAAACAAGTAAGCCCTGAAAATACGCCTATTGGAATATTGACTTAGGGTGGGAAGAAGTAAATGGCGTACCACCATGTAGGGGAAAGGCCTATGCACGAGCTGATGACTACTATTATCAAAAGCTGGCTCATCATTTGATTTCATAAATCTTAATCGCAACACTGCCCTACCCTTTGTTTGTGTAGAAACAAGGTATTGAAAACAAAAAAGCCGATAAACACTGTGGATTATCGGCTTTTCTATATTTCGTTATTGTTTCGAATGCTTATTCTAATTCAAAACTTTCTATGAATTTAGTGGTAAAATCACCTTCTCTAAATTTTTCATTGCGCATTAATTGCTGGTGAAAAGGAATGGTTGTTTTGATACCTTCTATAACATATTCGCTCAAGGCGCGCTCCATGGTGCTGATTGCCTCTTCACGTGTTTGTGCCACAGCGATAATTTTGGCAATCATACTGTCATAAAAAGGAGGAATAGAGTAACCTGCATAAATATGCGAATCGACACGTACACCGTGACCACCTGGTGTGTGCAACACCTTAATCATTCCAGGACTTGGTCGAAAATCGTTGTGCGGATCTTCTGCATTGATACGACACTCGATAGCGTGCATTGTAGGCTCATAATTTTTACCACTAATAGGCACACCAGCGGCAATTTTTATTTGCTCTTTAATCAGGTCAAAAGTAATAACCTCTTCCGTTACACAATGCTCCACTTGAATACGGGTATTCATTTCCATAAAATAGAAATTGCGATACTTATCTACTAAAAATTCAATAGTACCCACACTTTCATAATTGATGGCTTGTGCCGCTTTAATCGCCGCTTCACCCATTTTAGCACGCAATTCAGGTGTCATAAAAGGTGATGGTGACTCTTCTACAAGCTTTTGGTGGCGACGTTGGATAGAACAATCGCGCTCACTCATATGACAAACGGTACCAAATTGGTCGCCTGCAACTTGTATTTCAATGTGGCGTGGCTCTTCTACGAATTTCTCCATATACAAACCATCATTTTTGAAGGATGCAGCAGCTTCAGCTTTTGCATTATTATAGGCTTTTTCTAACTCGTCTTCTGCCCAAACAACACGCATACCTTTACCACCACCGCCAGCAGTAGCTTTCAAAATCACAGGATAACCCACCTCAGGTGCAAGTTTTAGGGCATGCTCATAACTTTCGAGCAATCCGCCAGAACCCGGTACACAAGGCACTCCAGCAGCTATCATGGTTTCTTTTGCAGTAATTTTATCGCCCATTTTACGAATCATATCCGCAGTAGGACCAATAAATTTAATACCATATTTCCCGCATATTTCTGCAAAATTTGCATTCTCGGCAAGGAAACCATAACCTGGATGAATAGCATCTGCATTGGTAATTTCAGCAGCAGCCATTATCGCAGGAATGTTAAGGTAAGAGTCGCTACTAGCAGGCTTACCGATACAGACAGCCTCATCGGCAAATTTTACATGTAAGCTATCTTTATCGGCAGTAGAGTAAACAGCTACCGTTTTGATGCCCATTTCACGACAAGTACGGATAACACGAAGTGCTATCTCGCCGCGATTGGCAATGAGTATTTTTTTGAACATTGAATTTTTGGTTTGAATCAATAAAAATTTGAATGAAAAAGATATTCAGTCAAATTAGTTTAGCTCAACAAGAAACATGGGTTGATCGTACTCAATAGGAGAAGATTCGTCTACTAATACTTTCACGATTTTACCGCTTACTTCACATTCAATTTCGTTAAACAACTTCATGGCTTCCACGATACATAAAGGCTGGCCTGGCTTAACCTCGTCACCAACAGTAACAAAAGGTGGTTTATCGGGTGATGGGCTGCGGTAAAAAGTGCCAATCATTGGCGATTTGATCGTGTGTAATTTTTCGTTGGCCGCCACAGGAGCAGCTTCTGAACTAGCTACTGCTGCACTTGGCGCTGCTGGAGCTACTGGCGCAGCCACTACTGGTGCTGCCATTGCTATAGGTTGAGGAGCATAAACGGGTGTTCCTGTAAGACCATTTTCTTGTTTGATGGTGATTTCAAATTCGCCATCTTTTACAGTCAATTCGCTGATGTTTGATTTGTTAATCATCTTCACCAACTCTTGTATTTGTTTGTATTCCATCTATTTTACTTTTAAAAAATTATTAAGAATATAAAAAGCATTTTACGCTTTTACACGCTCCATATAAGCGCCTGTTTTACTGTCTATTTTGATGATGTCATTTTCGTTGACAAACAAGGGAACCATAACTGTTGCACCTGTTTCTACTGTTGCTGCTTTTAAGGTTCTTGTTGCGGTATCACCCTTCATGCCTGGCTCTGTATAGGTTACTTGCATAATGACGTTTGCAGGCAATTCAATGGTCAATGGCAATTCCGTTTCGGTATTCACCAACACAAAACACTCTTGACCATCTTTGTACAATTCTGGGCGGTCAATCATATTTTCATTAATCACAATTTGCTCAAAACTTTCCGTATCCATAACGTTGAAACCACTTTCATCTTTGTACAAAAACTGATAGTTACGACGTTCAACACGCACTGGATAAATGGTTTCACCCGAGTTCCAAGTTTGTTCAATCGTGCGATTGTTGTCTACACCTTTAAGTTTTGCCCAAACTTTTGCTGCTGCACGGGCAGTTTTGTTTTGACCGAATTCGATTACTGAATAAAGGCTACCATCAATTTTCAAGATGAGGCCATTGCGCATATCTCCTGTATTTGCCATAAAAATGTTTTACTATTTGGATTGTAATAAAGGGCAAATGTAAGGATTAATGCCATAAAGTAAAAGTTATTGAAAAGAGGAAAATGGGAATAAGAAAAGAGGCTATCAGAATTAATTGAAAAAACGCTCTAATAGAGATGATTTGGCCTCAAATGGAGAAACTCATTTTTTGTAATGGGGGGGGGGCAAAATGTATGAACGAATAGATAAAGCTAAACCCTAATCATTCTATGCTCAGGCAGAAACGCCCTTTTTGTATTGGGTATTTTGTCTTTTGTACAAAAAACAAATGGGGTGCCTTCTGCAGCATTTGCAAAAAGCACCCCACATGTATGAAAATAAGCTACACTTAAAAATCAAACTTAATGCCCTGAGCCAATGGCAAAGTTGCACCATAATTGATGGTATTGGTTTGACGACGCATATAGGCTTTCCAACTGTCAGAACCACTTTCGCGACCACCACCGGTCTCTTTTTCACCACCAAAAGCGCCACCTATCTCGGCACCACTCGTCCCAATATTCACATTAGCGATACCGCAATCACTGCCTTGTGCCGACAAGAATAATTCAGACTCGCGTACATTAAGGGTCATAATAGCAGAGGATAAACCTTGTGGAACGCCGTTTTGCAAAGCAATAGCTTCTTCCAATGTGGCGTATTTCATCAAATACAAAATGGGCGCAAAGGTTTCGTGCTGCACAATAGGCCAATGGTTTTCTACTTCGTAGATACAAGGTTTAACGTAGCAGCCACTTTCATAGCCTGCACCTTCGCAGACAGCACCTGCAACTACTTCTTTACCGCCCGATTTTTTTACTTCAGCAATACTGTTCAAATAGGCTGCAACCGCATCTTTATCAATCAATGGACCTACATGATTTTTTTGGTCAAGCGGATTGCCGATGCTCAACTGAGTATACGCATTAGCCAATTTTGCCTTGAAAGTCTCGTATACTTTTTCGTGAATGATTAAGCGACGAGTAGTGGTACAACGCTGTCCAGCAGTGCCCACAGCACCAAATACACATCCAATTAAGGACATATCAAGATCAGCATGCTCAGAGATGATCACCGCATTGTTACCTCCTAATTCCAACAAAGAACGACCCAAGCGACCCGCTACTGCCGAGGCTACAGCCTTGCCCATGCGCGTACTGCCCGTTGCCGAAACCAAGGGAACACGGGTATCATTACTCATCCATTCACCTGTTGTTCTATCGCCAATCACCAAGCCACTTATCCCTTCGGGAACATTATTTTTCTTGAAAATTTCACTCACCAATTTTTGACAAGCTATCGCCGTAATCGGTGTTTTTTCTGATGGTTTCCATACGCAAGTATTGCCACAAACCCAAGCCAAGAAGCTATTCCAACTCCACACTGCTACCGGGAAATTAAAGGCACTGATGATACCCACCACACCTAAGGGATGCCATTGTTCAAACAAGCGATGGTTAGGACGTTCGCTTTGAATAGTCAATCCGTACAATTGGCGCGAAAGACCCACAGCAAAGTCGGCAATGTCAATCATTTCTTGCACCTCGCCGAGGCCTTCTTGCAAGCTTTTGCCCATTTCGTAGGAAACCAATTTACCTAGAGCCTCTTTATTTGTGCGCAAAGCATCACCAATCTGACGAACAATTTCACCACGTTTTGGGGCTGGCCAAGTGCGCCATTCTATAAATGCTTTTTCGGCTGCACTGATTACGCTATGGTATTCTGCCTCGCCAATACTGTTAACCGAGGCGATGAGCTGCCCATCGGCTGGCGAATAAGAATCTATTTTTGTACCATTAGTTGGCAGCCAGGTTGCGCCTGTTGAAGCACCTGAACTGAGGGCATCGATATGGAGTTGTTGTAAAACCTCTTGCATTGATTTGATTTTTTCGTAAAAGTAAGAATGCAAAAATAGTATAGATAAGCCGATGCACCCTCAAAAATTTAGTGCAGAGGTACTGCAGCAATATCCTTTATTAAAATAGGAGCTATCCTATTAGACGGAAATCTTATTGATTGGCCCTAAAACAAAAACAATATTACTCAAATCAATTATTCTGGAACCAAAACATAAATAATCTATCGCATACAAAAATCCCCTTTACTGCCCACGAAGGATTTAATGTCTAATTTCGTCTAAATACTTGAACGATTAGTCAACCTTATTTGCATAGCCTAAAAGACCTGTACGAACTGCACAAAAGCATGGTGTATAACCTTGCCCTGCATTATGTGCACAATAGCGAAGATGCAGAGGAAATAACACAAGATGTTTTTGTAAAAATCTTTCAAAAAATAAACCAATTTCAAAACCATTCTGAACTAAAAACCTGGATTTACAGAATCACGATCAACCAATCATTGGATTATATCAAAGCCCGCAAAAGCAAAAAAAGATGGGCCTTTTTTAAATCGGCAGATATAGACAGTATCGACCAAGATGCCTTGGGAGATTTTAACCACCCCGGTGTGGCACTAGATCAAAAGCAGGCCATCGCTCATATTTTCAAACAAATGGAACGATTGCCCGAAAAGCAAAAGACGGCCCTGATACTCTTAAAAATAGAGCAGATGAACCAAAATGAGGCAGCGGCTATTATGAAGCTCAGTGCCAAAGCGGTTGAATCGCTTTTTCAGCGCGCAAAGAAAAATTTATTAGCATTATTAAACCAAAACGAGGAATCATGAAGCATTTATCGTCTAAAAAAACAATGAACGAAAAGGATCTCGACATGCTGAGTGGCCTCTCCAAAACGGAGGTGCCCGCCTATTTGTACGACAACATTTGGGAACGCTACCAAAACCAAATCAACAATAAGATTTCGTGGCTATGGGTACAAAGCGCAGCCGCTATTTTTCTGTGCATTTTCGGTATCGAAACCTATTTGTGCAACAAAGCATTAGAACCGAAAAAAGAAAATTATCAAGCCTTGGTACCCATGCCAAACAATATGATGTATCATGAATAAAAATGCATTTAAAACTGCCCTCATCATTTGCCTTGTACTATCCAATATTATGTTGGTCATCTTTATTGTGGGCAAGCCTGCAGATGGCCGACCCGATCATGACCGTCCCAAACGATTGATGATTGAAAAGCTGCATTTCGACGAGCAGCAGGTGGCCGATTACCAAGTATTGATTAACGAACATCGGCGCCAAATAAGGGAGCTAGACCAACAAATCATTGCGTTCAAAAACGAATTGTACAGCCATTTGAGCGAAGAAAACAATAAAACCATCAGTGATTCTTTAACTACTGAAATCGCTAAGGTGCAACAACGAATTGAGCAGGTACATTTTGCGCATTTTACCGATATCAAAAAATTGTGTAGAGGTAATCAGCAAGCCGATTTTGAAGCATTAAGTCAAGAATTAACCAAAATATTTCCTCCAAGACGAAAATGAGATTGCTACTGAGCCTCCTTTTTTGTGCACTTTGCGCCAGCAATCTATTGGGGCAATCTATTGTGCTGCGCTTCCAGGTTGAATTTCAAAAGCAAGCCTTAGTCCTGCACAAAAACTATCGAGTTGGGGAAGACACGATTAATATTGAAAAGCTGAAATTCTATGTTTCGCATATTGCTTTGTATCAAAATGAACAATTAGTAAAGCCTATCGACAAGGCATTTCACTTAGTGGATTTGGAGGATAATACTACATTGGCTTTGGACAGTAAAATCAATACAGGCCTAGTTTTTAATCAAATAAAATTCACTTTAGGAATAGATAGTGTTACCCAGGTTTCGGGTGCCCTAGGTGGTGATCTTGACCCTACAAAAGGTATGTATTGGACTTGGCAAAGTGGCTATATCAATTTTAAACTAGAAGGCACTGCAAGTAATTGCCCTGCCCGAAATCATCATTTTCAATACCATTTGGGCGGCTATCAATATCCATTTGCTTGTTGGCAGAATCTTGCCTTAAAGCGATCTCCAAGCAACATCATCAACATCAAATTACCCATTGACGAATTTCTGGCTTTTGTACAGCCTCAAAAAAATTTTGAAATAATGAGCCCTAGCATCAAATCATTGGACTTATCTCGTCATCTTTCCACCTTATTTTCGGCACAATAATGAAGGGGATCAAAACAATCATTGTCCTTTCTGCTATAGCATTATTGGCTTTTGCAAGTGCTAAAGAATATGCTATAAGCTACCCAAAGCACTTTCCTGCCCCACAATACAATTTCAAAAACAATCCATTCAAAAAGGCTTCTATTGCCTTAGGCAGGGCCTTGTTTTACGACCCCATTCTATCCAAGGATAACAGCATTTCCTGCGCTTCTTGCCACTCCCCCTACAATGCTTTTGCCCATACCGACCACCAACTTAGCCATGGCATCAACGACCAAATAGGCACAAGAAATGCACCAGCATTGTTCAACCTAGCATGGCAGAACTCCTTTATGTGGGATGGAGCCATTAATCATATCGAGGTGCAAGCCTTAGCCCCCATGAGCCATCCTAAAGAAATGGCCGAAACGATTGAACATGTGGTAGAGAAATTAAAAAACAAAACACTATACAAAAGGCTCTTTGTAGATGCCTATCGGGATAGTGTGATAACAGGAGAGCGTCTATTGAAAGCCCTTGCCCAGTTTCAACTTAGTTTAATTTCGGCCAATGCCAAATATGACCAAGTAAAAAATGGCCAAAATTCTTTTACGGTTCAAGAACAAAATGGCTATCAATTGTTTTTAAAAAATTGCAACAGTTGCCACCGCGAACCATTATTCTCGACCTATGCTTTTGCCAACAATGGTTTAAGCGTCGATGTTACTTTGAATGATATTGGGAAAGGCGCTATTAGCCACAAGCCAGAAGATAGTTTACTGTTTAAAATACCTAGTCTGCGCAACTTAAGCTATAGCCCTCCTTATATGCACGATGGGCGTTTCCATTCATTAAACCAAGTGATCAAACATTATACGAGTATTGATACTACTAAAAAAGTTTCCGAAAATTTAAAGCAAAAAATAATGCTCAATGCTCATGAACAAATCGACATAATTGCCTTTTTGCTTACGCTCAATGATTCAAGTTTTGTGTCTAACCCCAACTATGTTTTCCCTAAAATTCTTTTGCCCCAAAGTGAAGGAAACAAACAATAAATTCGTCAAATAAATTTTAAACATCATTTTTCTATGAAAAAAACTACCCTTATTGTGTTGGCCATGGCACTCACGACAATGAGTTTTGCACAAACAAACCCTGCCATTCTTAAATGGTTGCAAAACAACACCGTGACCGGTACTTATTATAAAAGCGGTAGCTCTACGGCGCTTCCCAATGGCATCTTGGTAAATTGTCAAAAAGTTGAATACTCGAGCAACTGGGTTTATGTACACACCAAAGGTGTACCCTCCTACCCTACTGGCCCTTTTCTCGATGGCAATCCATCTGTTGCAAGCGACCAAAATGGCATTTTTAAATTTCCTTTAAACCCAACAAAAAACACAGGCACTTTAACGGCTACGAGTGGCGGCAATATTGGTTTGTTTATTAATGGTGTGGCCTTATTTGATTTTCGAGATGGTGTAGCTTGGAACAACGCAACCAATGCGCTTTGTGGAGGCCCTGGCAATCCTCCTTGTCCGGGTGGCCCAATGACAGTTCAAGCCTGGAACAGAGATGCGATTCCTGCCGAAATGGGTGGTTTTGATTGTTCCAAAGGACACCCAGCAATGGGTAATTATCATCATCACCAAAACCCTTCTGCTTTTAAATTGGACATCAAGGTTGTTTCAACTATCTGCAACCTTTATGATGCTGATGGTTTATATACAATCAATACCAGTGCACATAGTCCATTAATAGGCTTTGCGGCTGATGGATTCCCCATCTATGGCGCCTATGGATATAAAAATGCCGATGGCACAGGTGGTATTGTTCGCATAAAATCGAGCTATCAATTGCGCAGCATCACTGCACGCACCCACCATGCAGATGGAACAGATGTAGCAGATGGTCCTGCAGTAAATGCTACTTATCCTTTGGGCTATTTTAGAGAAGATTATGAATTTATTGCTCACACTGGAAGTGAAGATTATCTAGATGCCAGCAATGGTAGATTTTGTGTTACGCCAGAATACCCTGCTGGCATTTATTGCTATTTTGCTACTGTGGATGCCAACCACAATTCGGCCTACCCTTATGTAGTTGGTCCTAAATACTATGGAAATGTGACCGCCTTAAAAGTGGCTACTGTAACGGAGACAACAAACGTGTATAACGCCCCTACAGGTATTACTGAAAATGAATTGAAGCAAATTGAATGGAACATAGTACCCAACCCAGCTACCAATTTAATAGCGGTGCAAATAAATGGCTTAGCCAGCAAAGATTATTTGGTTGAACTTTTTGATCTAGCAGGGAAACAAATTTATAGCTCTCGTATCAACAAAGGTCAAACCATTGCCTATTTTGATGTTCAAACCTTGTACAACGGCCTTTATTTTGTGAAAATTTCGAATGGAGCATTCCATAAAACCGAAAAAGTATTGATCAAAAGAGATTAGGTAAAACTTATACGCCACAATAAAAAAACCACTTCAACTCTAAATGAGGTGGTTTTTTTATTGTGGTGAAGACTCGATTTTTATCACTTTAAGAAATCCTTACCTTTGCAGTACTATGTCCAAAAAAGTAATGCTCATCATTATGGATGGCTGGGGAAAAGGAACTAAACCCAAGGCAGATGCCATCTCATTTGCACAACCTCAATTTGTCAGCTCATTATATGATCAATATCCCAATGCCGAATTAATTACTTGTGGAGAAGCTGTGGGCTTACCAGAAGGGCAAATGGGCAATTCGGAAGTAGGACACCTTAACCTAGGCGCTGGGCGCATTGTGTATCAAGAATTGCAACGCGTTAATGTGGCTGTAAAAACAGGTGAATTAGAAAATAATCCAGCATTACAAAAAGCCTTTGCAGAAGCAAAAAAGCACAACAAAACAGTACATTTTATTGGCCTTGTAAGCGATGGTGGTGTGCACGCACACATCAATCACCTCGAAGCACTTTGTGGATTTGCACAAAAAGCGGGAATAGACAAAGTAGCCGTTCATGCCTTTACCGATGGGCGCGATTGCGACCCCAAAAGCGGAATGGGATTCATTGCTCAGCTGCAAGACACCTTGAACAAAACCGGAGCTGTATTAGCGAGTATATGCGGTCGCTACTATGCTATGGATAGGGACAAACGTTGGGAGCGGGTACAAAAAGCCTACAACGCTATGGTCCATGGCATCGGTACCAAAAGCACCGATGCTTTGGCAAGTATGCAAGAGTCCTATGACGAGGGAGTGACGGATGAGTTTATTGAACCGATTATTTTGTGCGACCAAGAACAAAAGCCTTTGGCTACCATTAAGGAAGGAGATGTGGTTATTTGCTTCAACTTTCGTACCGACCGTTGCCGTGAGATTACAGAAGTGCTTACCCAATTTGATGTACCCGAGCAAGGAATGAACACCATTCCCTTGCATTATGTAACCCTTACTGAGTACGACAAATCTTACAAGGATGTGCATGTGGTTTTCCAAACCGACAACTTGACAAATACGCTTGGGGAGGTATTAGCTGCCCATGGCAAAACCCAAATCCGTATTGCCGAAACAGAAAAATATCCGCATGTTACCTTTTTCTTTTCGGGTGGTAGAGAATTGGTTTTTGAAGGAGAAAAACGCATCATGCGCGACTCTCCCAAAGACGTACCGACCTACGACCTCAAACCCGAAATGAGTGCTTACTTATTAAAAGATGCAATCATAGAGGAATTAAAAAAACAAAGTGCCGACTTTATCTGTATGAACTTTGCTAATGCCGATATGGTTGGGCACACGGGCGTATGGGATGCAGTGGTCAAAGCCGTTAAAACAGTGGATGATTGTGTGAGTGAAATCGTGCCTATGGCCCTACAAAATGGCTACAGCATTTTCCTTACAGCCGACCATGGCAATTCGGATAATATGATCAATGAAGATGGCTCGCCCAATACCCAACATTCCCTCAATCCGGTACCCTTATTTTTTATCAGCAATGATTACAAAGGAAATTTACGTTCGGGCAAATTAGGCGATATAGCCCCAAGCATTTTGCAGTACATGGGGATACCTATTCCAGTAGAAATGACAGGAGATGTGTTGATTGATTAATCTTCTAGCCCAAAAATCTTTTCAATAACTGCTTTGTTATTCGCTACAATTACCTTGCGGCGAAGGCTCAGTTTAGGTGTTATTTCGCCGCTTTCTACTGTCCAATTGGC
>JAXITL010000060.1:0-11411 GCA_034680125.1 Chitinophagaceae bacterium | reverse complement strand
TTTTCAAAGGCCTCTTGTGGGTTCCATCTTTCTGCCTCGGGAAATGGCATTGGTAGTGCGTTTGCGCTCAAAGCCTTGCGTATTCTTCCCAATATTTGCTCTTTTGATCGAGAGCTATTGTTTGCCGACATGATTCTTAAAGTTTATAAACAGAGCGAAGATAAAGAAATGTAAAAGATAGGAGCAAGAACATTAAAAGATTAGAACAATTTAAGCCATATATGCATAGGGCGATCCATAGGGCTGTTTAGACCAAAGGCTTCGTGTCAGGGTGTTCTTTGAGATAATCTATTTTATAATGAAAAAGTTGCGCCATAATTTTTCCGCGCTTCTTGGCCTCATCTGCATTTGCTCCTTCAAAAAACTCATCCACCGTTGTACACCATAATCCAAGCCAAGCATCAAAATGGTCTTGCACCACAGGCAGCGTAGCATGGGGAGGAAAAGGACTGCCACTATACGTGTGCTCATGTAACAATATGGTTTGCCAAAAACGATACATCTTTTCGAGGTGCGGTGTCCAGTCTGTTATTTTACTAGCAAAAATGGGGCCAATTAATTCGTCTTTTTGTACACGAGCGTAAAAAGTGTTCACCAATAATTTGATGTCGTCGAGTTGTTGAATATCTTGTTTCATCTTTTGCTGAAATAGGGGCACAAACAAAGGTAGGCTTCGTTTAGAGACAAAAGGAAATAAAATGTGGGGGCCTATACATAAAACCCAAGCTCTTTATCCAAAAACCTTTCGGCCATAATCATATCATCGTGTAGCACGCGGTCTTTGTCCATAAAAGCCACTTGTGCGCGCAAGGCTGAATGGATTTTTTCCAAGGCCTCTGAAGTTTTTTCTGGTCGGCGGAAATCCAATGCTTGAGCGGCACAGAGTAATTCGATTGCCAATACGCGCTGCACATTCTGCAGTACTTTGTACAATTTTGTTGCTGCGTTAGCACCCATACTTACATGGTCTTCCTGTCCGTTGCTGCTTACTATACTATCTACCGAAGCAGGAGTGCAATACTGTTTGTTCTGACTCACAATACTCGCCGCGGTATATTGGGCAATCATAAATCCAGAGTTAAGTCCTGCGCTGGGCGCAAGAAATGGCGGCAAACCCCTTTGTCCACTCACCAAAAGATAAGTGCGGCGCTCTGAAATATTAGCCAGCTCTGCCATCGCAATCGCTAAAAAATCCAATTGTAAGGCCATGGGCTGACCATGAAAATTACCACCACTCACTATCGTGTCTTCTTCATGCAACACCAAAGGGTTGTCGGTTACCGAGTTTACTTCTGTCGTCACCACCGATTCGAAAAAACCCAAAGCGTCCTTGCTCGCACCGTGCACCTGGGGTACACAGCGGAAAGAATAGGGGTCTTGAACTTGTTCTTTATGCTGTTGTTGTAATCCGCTACCAGCAAGATACTGTCGCACATTTTCGGCGGTTTTTATTTGTCCTGCATGTGGGCGCAAGCTGTGGATGCGTGGATGAAAAGGGTCGGGTTTCATCATAAAGCCTTCGCCCGAAAGTGTAGCAATTAAATCTGCCCAGCCCGAAAGTCTTTTTGCCGCAAGCAAAGCCCAACTAGCATAAGCGCTCATAAACTGAGTGCCGTTCAGCAAGGCCAGGCCTTCTTTGGCAGCCAAGGCAATCGGTTCAATTCCTTCTGCTTTTAGCGCAATAATTGCGTCAACTATTGCTCCTTTGTAATGAACTTTTCCTTTGCCCAAAAGCGGCAAACTTAAATGTGCCAATGGGGCCAAATCGCCCGATGCGCCCAGTGAGCCTTGTTCGAACACAACAGGAATAATGCCCTTGTTGTAAAAATCCACGAGGCGCTCTACAATAATCGTGCGCACCCCACTATATCCACCGCAGAGTCCTTTTATTTTGAGGAACAACATCCAACGCACTACTTCGACAGGTACCTTGTCCCCAAATCCACAAGCATGGCTGCACACCAGATTTTCTTGTAGCAAAGACAGCTCGTCATTACTCACCACCACATTACACAATGAGCCAAAGCCGGTATTGATACCATAATGCACTTTACCTTGTTTTAATTTTTCGTCGAGGAAGGCGCGGTTGAGGGCAACACGCTCTAGCGCTGCAGCGGGCAAAGTGATTGTTTCGGGCAGGCCATTGGACAATTGCCCTAAAAGAAGGTGTTCCGGTAATTCCATGAGGCAAATTTAGGGAATAGACTAATTAGTTTAAAAGGAATTCCTTTTCCTAATTTCGCACTGTAAATAACAGCTATGAATTTCCCCGAAAAACTTGGACACAGCTATACCTTCGTCAAGAGCTACGATATGTCGCTGCTGCAAACCCGCTATAGTACGCACCGAAGGCTTCGTGTGTTCAGCACTTATGGCGTGGAATGCGCACAAGCTTCTTGCAATAAAAAAGGCGCCTATTTAATCAAGGCCCGAAACAATGCTGGTGGCTTCCATCTTGATGTGTACACAAAAGATTTTGAATTAATGACCATTGACCACATTCTGCCCCGCAGCCTGGGCGGTAAAGACAATATCGAAAACCTACAGCCTATGTGCAATAGTTGCAATGCCAAGAAAGGGAATAAGGTGTAACTGTTTTAAAACAAAAGCCAGCCCCAAGCCCTAACAAGAGGGGATGTGCTCCAGCCAATAAACCCAAGAATTATCGCTTTGAAAATCACCTGTTAGATCAACAGAGCGCATCCGTTTTGAAATTGTGAACGCTTATCCTGCCTGTCTTACAAAATCATTCAACAATTAAACCGCAAACCAATATTCCGCTCCTCCGGAGGGCTTAGGACTGGGTTAAACGATAAAACAAAATACTACTTTCTTTCCCTTAATTTTACATTCAGAAAAACAAACCTGATTTGCAACAATACATTCAACCCGATAAAATAAGAATAGGCGTTTTGGGCGGCGGACAGCTGGGCCGAATGATGATCCAGTCAGCAATAAACCTAAACCTTCCCGTTTGCTGTCTCGACCCCGACCCCAATGCGCCTTGTAAACACATCGCTACAGAATTTAATGTTGGTAGCCTAAATGATTTTGACACGGTGTATGCCTTTGGACAAGACAAAGATGTCATCAGCATCGAAATTGAAAACGTAAACGTAGAGGCGCTTAAAAAACTGCAAAGTGAGGGAAAAAAGGTTTTTCCGCAGCCAGAAATTATTGAGCTCATACAAGACAAAGGCCTGCAAAAATTATTTTACCAAGAAAACAATATCCCTAGCCCGGAATTCTTTTTAATCAAAGACAAAAGCGACATTGCCCAATATGCTAGCGCTTTTCCTTTTTTCCAAAAATTGCGCACGGGCGGATATGATGGCAAGGGGGTGGTCAAGCTGAACAGTGCAGACCAACTTGATGCTGCGTTTGATGCTCCTAGCGTACTCGAAACCTTGATTGATTTTGACAAAGAAATATCCGTAATTGTCGCGCGCAACGAAAGAGGCGATATTAATTGTTTTCCTGCTGTGGAATGCGCCTTTAATCCTGAAGCCAACCTTGTAGAATTTCTTTTTTCTCCAGCAAATATTAACGAAGACATCGAAAAACAAGCTGTTGAAATTGCCGTCAACATTGCTACGAAACTCAACATTGTCGGTATTCTAGCGGTAGAAATGTTTGTTACCAAACAAGGCAAGGTATTGGTGAATGAGATTGCACCACGCGCGCACAATAGCGGTCACCACAGCATTGAAGGAAATGTAACCTCACAATTCGAACAACATATCCGCGCAATCATTAATTTGCCTTTGGGCGACACCAGCATTGTGCGTCCTGCCGTGATGATTAACCTGCTTGGCGAAAAAGGTCACGAAGGTGCCGCGCGATATGAAGGGCTTGACGAGGCCTTGGGACAAAGCGGCGTATATGTACATTTGTATGGAAAGGCGATGACCAAACCCTTCCGCAAAATGGGGCACATTACCGTAACGGATAAAAATATTGATGAGGCTACGCGCAAAGCCATTGCCTTGAAAAACTTAGTAAAAATTGTTTCTTAAAAATTAAAATAGCTTTTATGATTGGCATTATTATGGGTAGCAGTAGTGACCTTAACATTATGAACGAAGCGGCAGCTGTATTAACAAAGCTGGGTGTTGATTTTGAAATCAACATTGTGTCGGCACATCGCACGCCAGAACGGATGTTTGACTATGCCAAAACAGCACATGAGCGCGGACTTAAGGTGATTATTGCCGGCGCGGGCGGAGCGGCACATCTACCCGGAATGGTAGCCTCCCTTACCGCTTTGCCCGTAATTGGGGTGCCCATCAAATCCAGCAATTCGATTGATGGATGGGATTCCTTATTAAGTATTGTACAAATGCCCAATGGGGTGCCCGTTGCCACGGTTGCCGTAAACGCTGCACAAAACGCTGGCATATTAGCAGCACAAATATTAGGCAGTAGCGATGAGGCTGTTTTTCAAAAACTTGTTGCCTTTAAAGAGGAGCTCAAAGAAAAAGTAATGAAGAGCTTAGATGAGCTGAAGAAATAATTCTTTCCCAAATAAAAAGGCCCGCATTTATTGAAATGCGGGCCTTTTTAGCTTATTGCTCTAATTTAATTTTTAACTAGCCTCAAAGGCACGACAGCGCCGCTCTCCATTGTCAATTTTACAAAATAAATTCCTGGCGCATAATGGCTAATATTAATCTCTTCGTTTGCCTGTGATTCAAAAACCTTTTTGCCGCTCAAATCAACAATAAGCAGATTCTGGATTTTCTGTGCAGATGTATTGCTAATAAGAATTTTATCGCTAGCGGGGTTTGGGCTGATAGATAGTTGGGCGCGCAATTGTTGCTCGTCTATATTCCCTGTACTATATATGGTAACATCAAAATCATAAGTACAGCCATAAATATTACCTGCACCCGTTTTGGCGTAACAGGGATCTAGTCTAAATGCGGCGTCATAAGGGCCCGTTGGGTCGGTAATTTTTTGTCCCCTAACAATACGCATACGTGTTTTTCCCGGCTTGGCGCTCGTTGGTGCGGTTAAGGATAAGGGGAGCGCTACACCAGAAGCGCTTCCTGAAGGCAGTTTGCTTTTAAGCAATGTTTCGTTATGCATGATCATTTCCGTTGCCTCAAATGCGTTGTTCTGATTATAATCTATCCAAACAGCAAAATAAGCGGGCTCAACATCTGCAGTGCTATAAAAGTCTATTAACACGGAGGTGCTTGCCGAAGTGGATACCGGTGGCAGCTTTGCCGTATCTACATATAAATAAGTGTTTGGCGCACTTACTGTACCCACAACACCAAAAGAATGGGTGTAAGCGCCAACAGAAATGCTGTTAATCATGTTGTAGTTGTTGTTAAATTCTGACACACAATAGGGTGCAGGATTTGTTTTTTGTGCCGCCACAAAAAGAGGCAAACTCAGCATCAAAATGGTGTATAATTTTCTTTTCATAAGGGCGTGTCTTTTGTTTTGTTTGTTATGTAAAAAGCTATTTAATGCACAATGTAAAACTAAATTTTACACCGCATAGTAAATTGACTAATTGACTTCGACGATTTTTAAAAGGTCTGACTCTATGGATGTCTTGGTTGTTTCAACAATCCTGCCTAATTCGACTCCGTCTTTCATTACAATTATAGTGGGGACATTTATAATTTTATACGCTTCTTCTTCTTTATTGTTAGACTTTTTATTTCTATCTACACCATACATTTTATAATTGGTGTAACAACGAGAAAGCAACATTGTTTTGTATAGTTTAGGCAGCAGGTTGTGGGTATCCTCACACCAGGTGCCCATAAAAATATACAGTTGGCAATTCGGTAAAAGCTTTTTTAATTGTTCGGTAATGGTTGGATCGGGATTGTAATTATTGCTGCTCATCGTAAACCAGTCGAAGCTCGCCTCTTCGCTAATGTCGTCGAATAAACACTTGCCTACAAACATTGTTTGTCCACTTTGCTCATCTTTATTGATATCAAAATTTGATTGTGCTTGAGCGGTAAATTTCATGGCCAGAAATGAGAATAGGAAAAAAACAATTTGTTTTTTCATAATTGCGCTATTTGTTTGCGTAAAGAAATCAGTGTTGCTTTTAAATTTTGTACGGCGTGAATTATGGCGCTATTTTGGGGCGATTCGTTGTTGGTGTTTTTCGCTTCTTTAAGCTTTGCTTTTGCGCCAGCAATGGTAAAGCCTTGATCTTTTACCAAATGATGAATTGCCTTGAGCTTTTCAATGTCTTCGGGTGTATACAAGCGGTCTCCTTTTCTTGTTGTGCGCACTTTCATCCCAAATTGAACGGTCCAAAAACGAATATGTGATGTGCGCACTTTAAATTTTGTCGCTACTTCGCCAATGCTATAATAATTTTTTTCATCAGTGGCATTTAGGGCTTTGGTGGGTATCGTGGGCTCTTTTGGTTTTTTGGGGGGAGTGCTTTCTGAAGGATGAGACTGGATGGCGCGCTTTTTTTTGACCACCATTGCTGCAGGTGGTTCTATAGGCTCAATATCAAATAAAGTAAGTATGCGCACACTCATGCGTTACAAATTTACAGTAAATATGGTATTCATTTATGTTTGCCTTCTATTTCCAATTAATTGTTTTAAGCAAATGCTGTATATCTGTTTTCAAAAAATCATTTAATGGCTTCAAGGAGTCTGCATTGGGGGTGCAATTAAAATAGAGCGCTCCTCGAATAAAATTGCGGGTAGAATCGGTTGCAATAAACTGATATTTAGACGCCGCGTCGCCGCCCCATTCATATAGATATCCCTGAACACCAAATTCATTTTTAAAAGAATAATCAGACTGGTAATCTGCTTTTTTAGTGTGGTAAAAAGACATAAAGTGTGCGTCTTCTAGCAGTTTTGCTAAGGTTTGATTTGAATTAATGTTTTTGTATGAAATATAAATCGTCCCATTCATCTCTGGAAAGCTGA
Organism: Chitinophagaceae bacterium; assembly: GCA_034680125.1. Taxonomy (GTDB): domain Bacteria; phylum Bacteroidota; class Bacteroidia; order Chitinophagales; family Chitinophagaceae; genus Rurimicrobium. The sequence continues at coordinate 4,485 of JAXITL010000060.1, read as the reverse complement.
TGTTTATCCAGTAAGGATTGTCAAGGGTCTTGTCTATGATCAAGGTGTCTTTTGATACAACTGCATAGGCAGGGTATTCAAATGTATACGGAAAACCCTCTTTCTCAAATCTTTTATATTGATGGTATAAAGGCGTATCAATGCGTGAATACCCTCTTTTTTTGGGCACAAACTCTTCGGGGCGGCAAGCGCTAATAAAAAACAAAACCCCTAAAATGCAGTATACTGTCTGTTTCATGTATGACCAAAACTAAAGTTTTTTTTAAAGAAAAAGAGGCAAAACGAAAATCATTTTGCCTCTTAGTTATTTTGTTGATTGTTTATCTGATATTATCGTTATTGTATTTGATTTTGCTTTTGCGCATCATCATTTCTTGTAGTGTTGAAGAAAGCGATTTTTGCATTTGCTGATTTTCTTGCATTTGCTGTTGTTGGAATACCATTGCCTCATTAGGGTTTGCAACTTTTGGTGTTTTGCTAACCAACACCATGTAGCTTACGCCGTCTTGTCCTTTTAATCCTGGAGACAAGGCGCCAACTTTTACTTGTTTAGAGAAGGCATAACCAATTGCCTTGGGTTCATAGCCGATGTTTGCAAGATAAGGTGTTGTGCTTGTAAATGAATCAGCAGTTAAAATGGCTTGGCCACTTGCTGCAGCGATTCCATCAAGCGTCGTTTGGCCTTTGTATTTCTCTATGATTTTTTCTGTTTTCTTTTCCGCCCTTACCATCGTTTCTATTTGTGGTTTTATAGCGGCGTTAATTTTGAGCGTTCCCTTAGGCTGGATGTTGACCAACTTTGCAATAATATATCTATTGTTCGGTGAGCTTAATTTGATTACTTCTGATACGTTATCTTGTTTTGCATTATACATCCAACGAACCAATTCGCGGGCATTACCCATTCCTTGGATGCTGTAATCTTGAACCTTTACTTGATCCGCTTCGCGCTTTTGAATATTCATTGCTTTTATTCCTTCGCTGAATGTTTTGCCCTCTTTATATTTCGCAGCAAATTCTGTTGCTTGAGCATAAATAGCCGTTTCGGTTACATCGCTTGGGAATAAAGATTTTACAACTACGGCTAACTTCGTAGCGGTTTGCATGTTTTTTTGATCGTTGATGCGCACAATATGATATCCAAATTGTGTTTTCACCACTTTCATGTCGCCTGTATTATTCATAAAGGCAAAGTCATTAAATTCTTGCACCATTGAGCCATAAGCAAAATAACCTAAGTCTCCGCCTTTTTGGTTGTTCTGATTATCTACAGAATACTTTAAGGCTACCGTGTCAAAACTTGCAGCACCAGATTGTATTGCCGCTAATAAACTATCTGCTAGTTTATGAGAGGCACTATCATCCATTTTTTGATTTGGTTGTATCAAAACATGTTGTGCTTTAACAGAGTCGGCCATGGTTTTGTTTTCTAAAACCTTAACTAAAAGGTATGAACCATTTTCGAGGTAAGGACCATAGATTGTACCTTCTGCTTTTCCTAAAATAGAATCTGCATAAGGGGATTTAAATGAGCTTTTTGTAAAATAAAAATCTCTATAGCCTTGTTCTGAATACTTACTCACAAAATCTCCGGCTGCCGCATTTGGCGTACTCGCTAATTCTGCTTTTATCTTTTCTAATGACTCTATAGTTGTTACAGTGTCTTCTTTGCTTGGGATAACATCAAAAGAGACGTATTCTATTCCGCGTATTTCTTGAGGAATTTCAAAACGTTTTTGGTGTTTCGCTACATAAGCATCAATATCCGCATCCGTTATAGGTGTTTCATTGTCTGGTATTGAAGTGGTCGGTACTTTTACCAATTGAATACTCGCTATTTCATTCTGTGCAGCCATTTTATATTCAACCATATAATTGGGTGAGTATAAGCTAGCACCAATCAAATTATTAAACTTTTGAAGTTTGCTTTGGTGTACAACAAATGATTTATAATTTTCCCAGTTTTCTCTTTCCTTTTCAATTTGATTAGGATCGCTTCCTTCAGGAGGAGCTTTTAATTGATCTTCATACATTTTAATACGGCCAGCATCAAACATTCCTGTTTCAGGGTTTGTGAATACAGGATATTGCATAATCATTGGGCTAGGATTAGCTCCATAAATTAGGTCTTTCTCCTCTTTTGCCGTAACAATTATACCTAATTGTTTTAATTGTTTATCAACTATTTTTTCGTTGATTAAATCTTTAAACGCTTGTTCTTGAATTTGATCACGAACCTCGTCTGTTATTTGTTTTCCCTGATTACTTATCGTGTAAACAGTATTGTATTCACGGATTCTTTTATCAAGCTCAATAGGTTCTATTGCTTCACCATTTACAGTAGCCAGTTCTGTACTACTACCAAATATACTTCCCGAGTTGCTGGTAAATGCGTCATTAAGCACAAAAGCTATTAGTGAAACCGCAATTACACCACCTGCAACTTTTGCATACTTATCTCTTATCTTTTGGATGATAGCCATTATATGGTTCGATTATATTTTTTTAAATTAAAATGGAGCGCAAACTTACGTTATTTTCATTAAAATGGCAATTTTGACGCTATTTGACTTTTTAAAGTAAATGCTATTATTCAAGCTAAGTTTAGAAGCTCATAAAAGCCCTGTGGATAATAAGTGAATAATAGGGGTATAAACTTTGTATTATTACATCACTTGCACACATGTTTGTTTTTTTCTGGAGTAAATATAAAAGAAGTTATTTTCAAGACATGATTTCTTAACACTAAAGTCATTTTTACAGTAAGTTGTTTTTCTTCACATCCAAACAATTTTAATAATAAAGTCTTATACACCATTTACATAAATAGCAATAGTTTTGCTCGTGGATATATTGTGGAAACAGGGTGAATAAAACCTCTTTTCTATAAAAGCAAGAAGGATAATTTATTAATTTCCCCATATCCACAAGCCTAGTTTATAATAGTCTTCTTTTAAAAAATTTTCTAATAAATATTATTCTACCAAAAAATGCTCGAAGAAAAAATTTTAGCTTCTGTTGCTCAAAATGGTTTTTATAAAACCGATATTGATCCTACTATCGATTTATTTGAAGCCATTCAATCATTAAAAAAGGAAAAGAATGCCGTTATTCTTGCACATTATTATCAAGACGCCGATATCCAAGATGTTGCCGATTATATTGGTGATAGTCTAGGATTAGCGCAAGCTGCAGCTAATACTGATGCGGATATGATTGTTTTTGCTGGTGTACATTTTATGGCAGAAACAGCAAAAATATTAAATCCTAATAAAAAAGTTTTATTACCTGATTTACGAGCTGGATGTTCTTTAAGTGATAGTTGTCCGCCCGATTTATTTAGCTTGTTTAAGGATAAATATCCAGATCATTTGGTGATTTCTTATATCAATTGTTCTGCTGGTATTAAAGCATTGAGTGATATTATTTGTACTTCTGGTAATGCTGTTCAAATTGTAAATTCTTTAGCTCAAGATCAAAAGATTATTTTTGCTCCAGATAAAAATTTAGGTGCTTATATCAATAAACAATCAGGTAGAAGTATGCTTTTATGGAATGGTGCTTGTATGGTTCATGAAATATTTTCTTTAGAAAAAATTACTCGATTAAAAGTAAGGCATCCGTTAGCAAAATTTATTGCACATCCAGAATGTGAATCTGATTTATTAGCTATTGCTGATTTTATTGGTAGTACAACACAATTATTAAAGTACAGCCAGTTAGACCCTTGTAGGGAATTTATTGTAGCTACCGAGGCCGGTATTTTACATCAAATGCAAAAAGCATCTCCTAACAAAACATTTATTCCTGCACCTCCTAATAATCATTGTGCTTGTAACGATTGCCCACATATGAAGCTAAACACCCTAGAAAAATTATATTTATGCATGCTGCATGAGCAACCCGAGATAATTATGGACGAGGATGTACGCTTAGCTGCGAAAAAACCAATAGATCGAATGATGGAATTGAGTAAGCAATTTAGATTACTATCATAGTCGAGTATTGATAAAAACTATTATTTTTTCGTTAAAAATAATTATCTTAGCTGACTATTTAAAAAATTCAAAATTATGAAAAGAATAAATTTACTAAAAATTACTGCACTTGCAGTGTTAGGTATGTTTAGCAATTCTTCAGTGATGGCTCAAACACCTATGAAAGAGAGTATTGCTACGAATTTAGGTGGTACTCGTTTTGTTATTACCGCTCCTACAAGTATTGTAGGTATCAAGAAGATTAATTATGCTCCTTGGGGTGCGGCTGCATCACCCACTATTTCTAATGTAACAGTTGAAAAAGCTTTTGATACACTAGGTGCTGCTACTTTATTACACGGTACATGTGCTTACCCTTCTTTAACTGGTAAATTTGCGCTGATTTTTAGAGGTGGAGGTATTACTTTCTCTGATAAAGTTAATAGATGTATCACTGCAGGTGCTGTGGGCGTTATTATTGTTAATAATATTCCTGGCGACCCTGTAG
>JAXITL010000059.1:0-11890 GCA_034680125.1 Chitinophagaceae bacterium | reverse complement strand
CTCGGTGGTCTTAAAATAATAGTGACCGAGTATATCCTTGATGAAATAATCGTCCATTTAAGTCAGGCTTGTTATTCTGACCGAATGGGCTATGGAAAATACCAGATCAGCTTCTCATTTTAAATTATTCTCTATTCAATAAATTGCCTAATTCACTTATATTTGCTCGGCTAAAAAAAGCATCTATGCAAACATCGTTTTTCAAAAAGAATGCCCCTTATATCTGGATTGTAATTGGCTTTATGCTCATTGCATTTATGTATTGTCTACCCCAATTTCAAGGTAAAAAAATCAATATGCATGATGGCATTTCTTGGGAATCTGCCATCCAAGAACCCAAAATGTACGAAGATTCGACTGGCATCAAACCATTGTGGAGTAACGCCATGTTTGGAGGTATGCCCACTTACGCCATTTATATGACGGGTGTCAAAAACTATGTGATTGACATCCAAAATGCTGTTGCTAAGGTAGTGCCCTTTCCTGCTTTTCTATTTTTCTTTGCCATGTTGGGCTTTTTTGTATTAGCATGTAGCCTCAAAATTGACAAATGGATCGGCGCAATTGGGGCTGTGGCCTATGCGTTTGCGACCTACAATTTAGGCTTAGTGGCATCAGGACATGTAACCAAAATGTTTTCAATTGCTGATATGCCGGGTGTCTTGGCAGGATTTATCATGATTTATAATGGCCGAAGATTAAGCGGAGCAGCAATAATGGCGCTATTCCTCACCCTTATGGTTAGTGTATCTCACTACCAAATGGTCTATTACACTGCAATAATGTTATTTATTGCTGGAATAGGGATTGCGATTAACGAAATTAAAAATGGCCGCCTCAACAACTTGCTCATCGGCACAGGTATTGCTGTATTGGCGGGTGTATTATCCCTTGGACCATCCTTACCCACCATATTAAGCACCAATGAATATGCTCAATATACCATGCGTGGCGGTGGGAGCGAATTGAAACAACTCAAAGCAAGTGAAACCAAAAAAAGTGGTGGTTTGGATGTAGAATATGCTTTCCGCTGGAGTAATGATATTGGTGAAACTTTTTGTCTCATGATACCACAACTCTACGGTGGTGGTGGTGGCCAAAATATTGGAACTGATTCAAAATTGTTTAAAACACTAAGCGAAGTGGGTGTGCCAGAGAGCAGTGCTGAGCAATTTGTTGAAAATGCGCCAACCTATTGGGGATCGCAACCTTTTTTAGCAGGGCCTGTATATTTTGGAGCCATCATTTGTTTCCTTTTTGTGTTGGGCATGATGATCATTCGTTCGCCACATAAATGGTGGATTTTGGCTACCTGCATTTTAAGTATTTTAATGTCATTGGGTAGAAATTTGCCTGGGCTCAATAATGTATTATTTGATCATTTGCCCATGTACAATAAATTTCGAGTACCCTCAATGATATTGGTGGTGCCACAGCTTTTATTTCCAATGGTAGCTGTATGGGCGCTCAATGATATTTTTAGCAAAAAGATAGAAGGCGATGAATTATGGAAAAAATTAAAAATAGCAACAATATCCACTGCAGGGCTTTGCGTACTGATTGCGCTGGGCGGTCAAGCATTTTTTGATTTTAAAGCATCAGGACTTAACCAGGGTGATTTGCAATTGGCGCAACAATTTAGTGGGAATGGCGGTAGCGAGGCCATTGCATCAAAAGTACTGAGTGCCCTTAGCGAAGACCGCGCAACCATGGCCATGAATAGTGGTTTGATGAGTGCGTTTTTCATTATAGTTGCCGCAGCTATTTTGTATGCTTTTCATAAAAACAAAGTGAATAGTAAAATGGCTATTGGTGCTTTGGCATTATTAATAGCGATCGACCTGTTACCGACCGCACGCAAATATTTGAATGATCATAATTTTATAGACACCGAAGAATACCAAGCCCAGTTTAATCCGCGCCCAGTTGATATCGAAATACTAAAGGACAAAGATCCTTATTACCGAGTACTTGACTTAAGTCGCAACACCTTTAACGATGCTATGCAATCTTATCACCACAAGACAATTGGCGGTTATAGTGCGGTAAAAATGGAATCTTATCAAGATTTAATTGATGTGCATTTGAGTACAAAAATCAATGGCGAAGTATTGAATATGCTCAATACCAAATACATAATTTTCAATGGTGGCCCTAATGGAGAAACCGTTTTTCAACCCAATCCGAGCACATGTGGAAATGCATGGTTTGTGCAAGAAGTTAAATATGTAGCCAATGCCGACGAAGAAATGAATGCGATGAACGCAAATAGTTTAGGCGATACCACGCAAGTACCCAATGCCTGGAAAGCCGCACAAACAGCTATTGTGCGCAATAGCTTTGCAAAACAATTGGATGCTGTACAAAACCTTACGAAAGACAGTTCAGCAATTGTACAATTGGATAAATACGGACTCAACGAAATAAGCTTTGTGTCTCATAATAACCAAGCTGGTGTAGCCGTATTTTCTGATATTTATTATGACAAGGGATGGAAAGCTTATGTAGATGGTACAGAAACACCCATCATCAAAGCCAATTATATTTTGCGTGCTTTAAAATTACCTGCGGGCAATCATAAAATAGAATTCCGATTCCGCCCAGAGACCTATTACAGCACCAATAATTATGCAATGATGAGTAGTATACTTTTATACCTACTATTTGGCGCCGCCCTATTTATGGCTTTCAGGAATAAGGGAAATGACAATAGCCTAGTTGCCCAAAAAGAAAGCATCAAATAAATCAACTCATCTTGCCCCAAACCATCAATAACATTTTAAGAAAAATCCTGCGCATGCGCAAGGAGCTGGGCATGGGCTTTTATGTAACAGACTTTATTTTCAGAAAAATATTTCGGCAAAATAGCGACACACAATGGGCGGTACACCATACCAGTACCCTCCATGCTCCCTACAAAATAAAACGGGGCATCCATGTTTTCCCAGGTGATTCTCCAGGTGTTTATATTAACGCTCTTAATGGTATCGAAATTGGTGATTATACCAATATTGGTCCTTGTGTAGGACTCATTTCGGCCAACCATAATTTTGTAAATAATGAAATCGCCAACAAAGCCCATCCCATAATTATTGGCAAACATTGCTGGATCGGCAAGGGTGCCACCCTATTACCTGAAGTTGTTTTGGGCGATTTTACAATAGTGGGTGCAGGAGCGGTGGTGAGCAAAAGCTTTGCAGAAGGTTATTGTGTGATAGCAGGAAATCCAGCTATAAAAATTAAAGATCTCAACAAACAAGAGTGCCTCGATTTTGCAACAACCAAACAATACAACTAAATCTTTTACTGGAAACTCACTGTATATCTTTGCAGCGAAATTCTTTCCCGCTTTGGCGTTTAGTATTGTATGGATGGTGGCTTCCAAAAAAATCGATCCCATTTCATACGGACTTTTTCAAAATTTCTGGACACAATTATTTGTATTTTCTGCCTTAGGCACCATTGGCTTTCCTATTTTTATTCTTACCTATTCCCCAACAAAAGCACTAGGTATCCTCAAGAATATACCCAAGAAATCATTCTTCATTTATGCCCTTTTCATAGGCTTGATGGCAACAGGCTTTGGAATATTACAACAACAAAACCAAACAAGCATAGGGCCATTTGCTTCTCTTACATTCATCCTGTTTATTGCCCTAATCTTATGTGATTCCCTCTTAATCGCCTTTAAATCCTACAAGGCGATTATTTGTATTAATATGGTATACGCCCTGCTATTTTGTGGCATACATTTCTACAATATCATGCATGGATTTGATCTTAAAAACTTGCTTGTAGCCCTAATCATTCTTTGCAGCGCAAGATTATCTTTTTGCCTTTATTTCATTGCAAAAAAATGGGGTGTAATACTATTAGATAGCGACTCAATAGCGATAGCCGAATGGGCAAGCATAAAGTCCTTATGGTTGCAACTAGGCATCAATGATGTCATCACTGTTCTGTTTCGATGGGCTGACAAATTTATTTTGTCCCTAATTCTGGCCAAAGAATTGTTTGCAGTGTATTTCAATGGTAGTGCAGAAATCCCCTTTTTACCCATTCTTTTTTCGGCTGTAAGTAGTGCCGCTGTGCAGCATTGGGCCAACAACCATGTAGCACAAGAAAGCCAAAATAAAATTCCAATATTACATTATAGTGCGCGCATTTTGTCCTCTATAATGTTTCCATTATTTTTCTTTTTTATTTTTTTTAATGAGGCTTTTTTAACCATAGTTTTTTCGGCAAAATATGTTTCTGCAATTGGGATTTTTGTGTGTACGCAATTGGTTTTGCCGATTCGCGCCTACCCATTTACAGCATTATTACAAAGTGAACATCGAGGCGATATAATCAACAAAGGAGCCATGATAGATTTTGTGATGGCTTGCATTTTAATGTACCCATTATATTTAGCATTAGGATTGCCAGGTGTGGCTTTAAGCTTTGTTATCAGTACCTACTGGCAAGCTGCATATTATCTACAACAAACCGCTAAACTGATAAAAGTACCGATTACTGACCTTGTTCCCTTTAGGCTTTTGCTGCGTAAATTTTTCACCTATGGCCTTTTGATGGCTATCGTATTCTTACTAGCACAAAATATTTTTAAAGACCTAGGCAGCATTTTTATTATAGGCATTTGTAGTCTTATTGTATTGAGTGTTGTTTCTTTGTGGCAAGACTGGACAAAAAGTAATCCGACAAAAAAAACTAATTCATGAGCACACAAGCCAACAACCCATTGCATGGAAAAACCTTGCAATCTATTATTGAGTTTCTACTCGATTATTATGATGGTTGGGAGCAATTGGGCAAGAATATCAACATTCGCTGTTTTAACGAAAACCCAAGTATGAATTCGAGCCTTAAGTTTTTGCGCAAAACCGAATGGGCCCGTAAAAAAGTAGAGCAACTGTACCTGGATATTATCTCTGAATAAAAAAGCCGATACCCAAAAGTATCGGCTTAGATTTTATAAGGAAGAGTATTATTTACTCAAATTCTTCAACATTTCTTGGGTCATTTTATCAAGATCGAATTGGTGTTTCCAATGCCAGTCGTTTCGCGCATCAGTATCATCTATACTAGAAGGCCAAGAATCAGCTATTGCTTGTCTAAAATCTGGCGCATAATCAATGCTGAATTCAGGGATATGTTGTTGAATAGAAGCTGCAATTTCCTTGGGTGAAAAACTCATTGCCGAAAGATTATAGGCCATACGCGATTTAATCTGCTCCTCAGGTGCTTCCATCAATTCAATTGTGCCACGTATAGCATCATCCATGTACATCATGGGCAAATAAGTATGCTCGGAGAGAAATGAGGTGTATTGTTTATTTTTAAGTGCCTCATGATAAATTTCTACAGCATAGTCTGTAGTACCCCCGCCAGGTGCAGATTTCCAACTAATTAAACCGGGATAACGCAAACTGCGCACATCCAAGCCCCAACGACGATGATAATATTGAGCCCAGAGCTCGCCAGCATATTTACTGATGCCATAAACAGTGGTTGGCTCAACAATCGTTTTTTGGGCTGTATTATTTTTAGGAGTTGTGGTACCAAACACCGCGATAGAACTTGGCCAATAAATTTTATTCAACTTAACCTCAACACCCAATTCTAAAATTTGAAGAAGGCTATTCATATTAATATCCCAAGCCTTCATCGGCATTTTTTCGCCTGTTGCCGAAAGCAATGCAGCCAACAAATAAATCTGAGTAACAGCTTCCTTTCGAACCAATTCTGACACAGCCTTAATATCAGTGGCATCAAGGGTATAATAAGGTCCTGTTCCCTCTAATAATGGATGAGCTTGTTCACGCAAATCGCTAGCGATTACTTGACTATTGCTATATTGTTGCCGTAATGCTAAGGTGAGTTCTACGCCTATTTGTCCGCAAGCACCTATGATGAGTATTTTCTCTTGTTTCATTAATCTTTTGTAATTGTAAAAGTGTGTGGGTGAAAGTACAAATTATTTCGAAATACGGGCTTTGCTTTCCTATCTCCTGAGAAAAAAATATTGCTCCGAAGTACCTTTTATTCAGGAAACGACTTGTACTAAAATGGACTTTTAAAGTCTTGAAAAGCGATGAAGTTCTTATCTCGTTCCGACAGGATGGGATCTACACAATCCCATTCAAAACCAAAAGAATGATAAGCAATACCGGCATCACTAGCAGCATCATACTCACTAGAAACAAGATAATGCGTCTGCGCATCATGAGTTAGCGACTTAAAACCGTGCGCAAAACCTTCGGGGATATAAAATGCCTTGTGGTTTTCTGCTGATAAAATTTGTGAAAAATACTGACCATAAGTTGGCGATTGCAGGCGCAAATCCAAAGCCACATCTAGAATCGCACCAAAAGGGCAATAGACTATCTTGGCATGCTGATGCGGAGGTAATTGAAAATGCATACCGCGAATGACATCTTTTGCCGATACCGAAAAATAACTTTCCTTGAGTGTAAACGGAATACCCAAAGATTGAAATAAAGTGTCATTGAACGTTTTGACAAACGAACCACGAACATCGACAAAGGCAGCCAAATCAATAACGCTTGCTTCTTGTTTCATAAAATTTCATCATTAAAAAACTGATGCAAAATACAATTTATAGTTTGTCGATCATTTTTTTATCCACCTTTGAAATCGATATTTAAAAAAAAGCAGCCTTTATCGTTTTTATAAAAATATTTTCTACTTTTAAAGGAATTATTTTATTAATAGCAATTATCATGAGAGGAGTAAACAAGGTAACACTCATTGGCAATGTAGGAAAAGACCCTGAAATACAAACTTTAGAGGGGAATTTGGTAGTAGCAAAATTTCCCTTAGCCACTACCGAAAACCATAAAGATAAAAACGGCAATACCGTATCCAATACGGAATGGCATACGGTGGTACTTTGGCGTGGCTTGGCTGAATTGGCCCAAAAATTTTTACATAAGGGGAGCATGATTTATGTTGAAGGCCGCATTCGCTATCGTAATTGGGAAGATAAAGACAAAATAAAGAGAACCAGTACTGAAATTGTTGCCGATAATTTTGTGATGCTCGATAAGCGTAAAGAAAACGAAGGAAGATCAGAAACGGCTGAAATAATCACAGATGATAGTTTTGACAAATTAGAGGACAACCTGAGTTTTTAATCATATTTAATTCAATTAATGAATAGCCAACCTGCCAAAAGCCTGTTGGCTTTTTTTGTGACAAGACCTAGTGTACACAGCTTTTCCACAATATCGTTTGAGGGTTAAAAAATAAAAATGTCGGCCTCAAAAAAACCTACCTTTGAATTCTTCTTATCAAACGATATTACTTAATGACTCCCAAAGGTTTTTTAGTTTCGGTAGGTGGCGCTGAAGATAAAGGCACCGACCTCGAAAAAGGAATTATAGATAGAAATAGATTAGCTTTTTTCGAGTTAGGCATTTTAAAAAATATCGTTTCTCTGATAAACACCCAGCAACCCATCGTTGAGGTAGTGACTACTGCCTCCATGATACCAGACGAGGTAGCGGAAAATTACAAAGACGCTTTTAGTAAACTCGACTGTCATAATGTTGGTCATATACGCATCCGCAATAGAGAAGACAGCAGCAATCCAGAATTTATTGAGCGTATAAAAAATTGCAATATTGTCATGTTTAGCGGTGGCAATCAATTGCGCTTGTCCTCCATATTTGGGGGAACAGAAATTTTAGATCTCATACGCCAAAAATATAATGATGAACATTTTGTAATTGCAGGTACGAGCGCCGGCGCTATGGCCATGAGCAATACCATGATATACGAAGGCAGTGCCGATAGGGCACATTTAAAGGGTGAAGTTAAAATTACTACAGGCTTAGGCTTTATGCAAAATGTGGTGATTGACTCTCACTTTGACAAACGTGGTCGTTTCAATAGATTGGCGCAAGCAGTAGCGGCACAACCTGGGGCTTTAGGTATCGGCTTAGGCGAAGACACGGGTGTAATTGTGCGCAAGGGTACAGAATTAGAAGTGATAGGCTCTGGCAGCGTTGTAATTATTGATGGAAAATTCATCGAGTATAATAATATTGCCGATATCCGTTTTGGTCAACCCATTTCGATAGAAAACATTATTGTACATATGCTATCAAAAGGTGATAAATTCGATACACAAACTAGAAAATTTACAGGTTTAGAAGTAGAGATAATGGCGGATGACGAATCCTAATAAAATGTTGTTTTCAATAATTAAAAAATCCGCTACAGTATAAACTATAGCGGATTTTTTTTAAATACGGACCTTATAGGATCAGCAATTTACCAAGTGGCTTTGGCCGTTTTTGAATATTCCTCCCAAGGAGTCGATTTGTATAGATTATCACCAAAATATTTCAAAATGGGTTCAATCGTTTTTACTTCTAAATAGCCTGGAATAATTTGAGGGTTTTGGAAATTTTCTTCCAAAATTACCGTTGTGGGGTAAGACATTTGTCCACGTAACAATTGAATGGCAAATTGGTTGGTACGACCTTCTAACCCATAATGATTACCCAAAAAATGTACACTATCTACTTGCTCGGCGTCAAATTTTACGGCGTAAAAGTTTTTATTAAGATAGCTAATAACCCCGGGATTGCTGAAGGTCTTTTGATCCATCACCTTACACCATCCACACCAACCAGTATAAACGTCCACATAGACCTTCTTGGGCGTTTTCTTCATTTTTTCCTGCACTTGATCTATGCTGAGCCAATTGATTTCTTTATCACTTATGGTTTCGGCAACAATTTTTTTAGCTGTTTTTGGGGTAGTTTTCTTTTGGGCAAATGAAGCGCCAGAAATGACAAGCAGAGCTAGGTTTGTGAGGAGTGCTTTTTTCATAAAAATTGCTATTTCAAGAACGAATTTACAATTATTTTCCGTGTAGCTTTGTCTGTGATAAAAAATGACAAAAAGCCAATGAAAATTGCCATAGCCATTACAGGCGCAAGCGGTGCTATTTACACTAAAATAATGCTCGATAAATTGTCGGTAATCAAAGATCGTTTTGAAGACATATCCTTGGTATGGAGTGGCAATGCACAAGATGTTTGGCAATTAGAATTAGGTCATAAGCAATATGAACAATATCCTTTCAAGGTTTATGGCAAAGATGATTTTTTTGCACCCTTCGCATCTGGCAGTGCAGGATATGATGCCCTCCTAATTTGTCCTTGTAGTATGGGTACCTTGGGCCGCATAGCTTCAGGTATCAGCAATGACCTTATTACCCGTGCTGCCGATGTATTATTAAAGGAAAGAAAAAAGTTGATTTGTGTTGTTCGCGAAACACCCTATAACCTCATTCATCTGCGCAATATGACCGCCCTAACCGAAGCTGGAGGTATCATTTGCCCCGCTACCCCATCGTTTTACAGCAAGCCCCAAACAATAGAAGAAGCCGCCGAAACGGTTGTGGATAGAGCCTTACAGCTTGCTGGAGTCGATATTAAAACCTATCGATGGGGTTCCGAAAAATAATTATTGAATTAAATTAATAGCCATAAATGAATGCATTATTCGAAGAATTTTCAGCAAGTAGTGCTGCTGATTGGAAAGATAGATTAAGCAAAGACCTTAAAGGAATTACTTTTGAAGACCTTTGCTTGATTGATAGAAATGACATTACCATTCATCCTTTCTATACAGACGAAGAAGAACACAAAGAGTCGAATTTCACACACAAAGATTGGTCTATTTGCGCCTCTATTAAAGATATTGATCCCAAAAAAGCCAACAAAAAGGCACTGAACGAATTACAAAATGGCGCATCTGGCTTGTGCTTCGAGATAGATGGTGCACAAGATTTGACCTTGCTCTTAAACGAGATTCAATTGCCTTATATCTATACCCAATTTAGGGTAGCTTCACCGGCACAAAGCTTTTTAGGCCATTTCAACCAATATCTTTCTACTCAAAACATAAGGATAGCAGACTTAGATTGTTGCCTCCTTTTCGATCCAATTGCTCAATTTATTGATGGAGCCGAATTGGAGATCAACCAAATTAAAAATGATTTTTTAGACATTTTTGAGCTCACAAAATGTATATCGATAAATGCTAGCTCCTATCAAAATGCTGGAGCAAGTAGCAGTTATCAATTGGCCTGTTCGGCAGCGCAACTCAACGAATACCTCAACTGGTTGGCCATTTCAGGAAATATAGCTTCGTTTCAAAAAGTACATATTACACTTACAACGGGTAACGATTTTTTTGAAGAAATTGCTAAGCTTCGTGCTTTGAATATCATTATGGTTAGCCTGTTTCAACAATATGATATCAAGCCCCATGTTCATATACATATAGAAACGAGCAACTGCTACCGTTCGGCATTTGATCCTTACAGCAACTTACTGCGCGATACCATTGCAGGCATGGCTGCGGTACTGGGTGGTTGTCATTCGCTACTCATTCATGCATTTGATCAAAGCCTCAATGAGGCCAGTGAATTCAGTAGCCGTATGAGCCGCAACCAACAATTAATCTTTAAAGAAGAAAGTTACTTGAGCCAAATTGCTGACGCTTCAGCAGGATCTTTTTATATTGAAAAACTAACGGAGCAAATCGCAGAAAAAGCATGGACAGCCTTTCAACAAATAGAAAATGAAGGGGGCATGATTCATGCTTTTGAAAAAGGCAGCATTAAAGAGACAATCGAAAAGCAAGCTGCGCAATGGATTCAGGAATATAAAGATGGGAAACGCGTACTGATTGGCGTGAATAAGTATGTGAACGCAAAAGATGAGCCTAAAGCCTCATCCAAAAAGACAGAAGTAGGGAAAGGGTTAAAATTGATTTCATTGACGGAGGAATTGATGGAATCCAATGCCTAATTTTCTTGAAACAGAAATTCTGCTTATCCGCAAAGAAGGGGCGAAAGAACAGAATGGGCGCAAGTAATAGGCCTTGCAAGTTGCAGAATTTACTGAGGAAGCCCTTCTGAGGGAACATGATTACAAGAAAAAAATAAACAGGAATAATGCTCTGCATTATTACAATTGAAAATACGAAACAAATGCGTAAAGATTTTTCCAACATTTCCTTGAATAAAAAGGGGGCTCAGCAGGACGAAAGACCTGCAGAACCGCATCTTACAGCCGAAGGAATTGACCTAAAAAGCAGCTACAAGCTTTCGGATATTCAGGACCCCAAACAAACAAAATTTGCTGCAGGCATTGCACCCTTTTTACGGGGACCATACAGCAGTATGTATGTACAAAAACCCTGGACAATTAGGCAATACGCAGGTTTCAGCACAGCAGAAGAAAGTAATGCCTTCTACCGTCGCAACTTAGCTGCTGGCCAAAAAGGCCTTTCTGTTGCCTTCGATCTAGCCACCCACCGCGGCTACGACAGCGACCATGAGCGCGTAGTAGGTGATGTTGGAAAAGCGGGAGTGGCCATTGATTCGATACTGGATATGAAAGTATTGTTTGATCAGATACCCCTCGATGAAATGAGTGTGTCGATGACCATGAATGGCGCAGTACTGCCTATTCTTGCTTTCTACATTGTAGCGGCAGAAGAACAAGGTGTGCCCATGGAAAAACTGACTGGTACTATTCAAAATGACATTTTGAAGGAGTTTATGGTGCGCAATACCTACATATACCCGCCAGACCATTCCATGAAAATCATTGCGGATATTTTTGAATTCACTTCGCAACATATGCCGAAGTTCAATTCCATATCTATCAGCGGATATCATATGCAAGAAGCCGGTGCCACTGCAGATATTGAACTAGCCTATACTTTGGCTGATGGTGTCGAATATATCCGTGCAGGATTGAAAGCTGGTTTGAAAATTGATGATTTCGCTCCTAGATTATCTTTCTTTTGGGCTATTGGCATGAACCATTTTATGGAAATT
>JAXITL010000058.1:0-12163 GCA_034680125.1 Chitinophagaceae bacterium | reverse complement strand
TAAACAAGCAAATTGAAAAGCCTCGCTTACCTCGCCTTCAGTAACACTACCATCACCCAAAGAGCAAATGACAACGGGTGGGATGGGATAATCTTTTAGTTTTTGTGACTCCTGATATTTGATGCCTTGAGCCAAGCCTGTTGTAGGAATGACTTGCATTCCTGTGGCGCTACTTTGGTGAATTATTTTTGGTAAATCCTCGCGGCGACTGTTGGGGTGATTATAATAAGCACGGCCTCCGGTAAAGGGATCGTCGCCTTTGGCCAACAATTGCAACATCATTTCGTAGGGGCGATGGCCCATGCCGAGCATCATACTTTCATCACGATAATAGGGGCTCACCCAATCATCTTTTTCGAGTAAAAAACCCGCAGCTAATTGGATGGCTTCGTGCCCACGCGAAGTACTGTGTACATATTTACAGATGGGTCGGTTGGCCTCGTATATATCTGCCATTGCCTGTGCCGTCATCATGAGTCGGTAGGCTTTGAGCATTGTTTCTTTTGTAAGCATTCGAGTGTTTTTGTTCAAATTGTGCGCTGTCGGTAGCGGTCGCAAAAATAATGAATGAAGGCCTCCCAAAGTTCAGTTGGGCGAAGAAGAAATGCATGCGTTTCTTCTTCGGCTGCTCTAGTAAGGTTCAAAAGTGTCATGAGCTTGTATAGGGAACAGTCATGAAAAATCTTTAGCCCTTTTATGTCATCCCGCTTTTGTTGCTTGTGAAACATTAAAAAAGGCTCAAACAATTTCTGTTTGAACCTTTTATGTTTTTAAATGGCTCTTGCTAAAGCTTGTTTTTGGGGAGCTATCGGTATTCGAAGGTTCCTTTTTCAGATTCAATAATGACCTCTTTTTGTGCCGCATTAGTTACATATCCAGATATTTGTGCCTCGATATGGAAGCTCTTGGCAATAGCAATGATGCTTTCAGCTGTAGCCTGATCGGTATATATTTCTAGTCGTTGCCCCATATTAAACACCTGATACATCTCCTGCCAGCTTGTTCCAGCCGCTTCTTGGATCATAGTGAACAAGGGTGGGATGGGGAGTAAATTATTTTTGACAATGCGCAATGGTTTAGGCACATAATGCAATACCTTACTTTGTCCGCCACCACTGCAGTGGATAATACCATGAATAGCATCAAAATGCTTTTGTAGGATTTGTAAAATGACAGGCGCATAAGTACGTGTTGGCGACAAAATCATTTGGCCAACATTCAATGGCGTTTCGGTAGCATCGGTAAGAGCATATTTACCATTGTAAACCACTTCATCTGGAAGATTGGGGTCTACACTTTCGGGGTATTTTGTTTTGTATTCTTTGCGCAGCATTTCGTGGCGAGCGCTGGTCAATCCATTACTACCCATACCGCTGTTGTAGCGATCTTCGTAGCTTGCTTGCCCATAGCTTGCCAAAGATACAATGACGTCACCCGCTTCCATTTTTTCGGTAGTTACCAAATGGTCTCGGCGCATACGGCAGCTCATGGTGCCATCTACAATTACGGTGCGCACGACATCACCCACATCGGCCGTTTCTCCTCCCATCAAATTGACTTCAATGCCATATTGTTTGAGGCGATCAAAATAAGATTGCGTGCCATTGATAAGGGCAGAGATGACTTCTCCAGGGATTAGATTTTTATTGCGACCAATGGTTGAAGAATAAGTAAAAGGACCAGTAGCACCCACACATAGCATATCGTCAATGTTCATTACAATCGAATCGATAGCAATGCCTTCCCAAACGCTTAGA
Source organism: Chitinophagaceae bacterium (assembly GCA_034680125.1). GTDB lineage: Bacteria > Bacteroidota > Bacteroidia > Chitinophagales > Chitinophagaceae > Rurimicrobium. The sequence continues at coordinate 10,406 of JAXITL010000058.1, read as the reverse complement.
TCGCCTGTCTCGCGCCAATAAAGGTAGGCGAGCGAAGATTTGGTTCCTGCGCCATCGGCATGCATGATGTTGCAATACTCAGGGTCATTAGCCCAATAATCGGGGTAAATTTTACAGAAAGCATTTGGAAAAAGTCCCTTGTCGAGTTGGGCAATTGCCTTATGTACATCTTCTTTTTGGGCAGAAACACCTCTAAGATTATAGCGATTATTATCGGTCATGAAGTATAATTGTGTGCGTTGAGTACGCAAAGGTAATTAAAATGCTTGTGGAGGAAAATTACATGGGTGTTATCCAGCCTGATGGGTTCATTTTGGAAGCGCCTTTCCACACTTGGAAATTCATTACAGCCACACCATCTTCGTTGTTGACTACTGTTCCCAATATTTGTTTGGTACTAATTTGGTCTCCAACTTTTACGCTTACGGCGCTGAGTCCTGAATAAACAGTGAAATATTGTCCATGGTTGATGATAACGGTTTGGCCAGATCCTTGCATGCCCATTACCGTGGTAATTTTTCCGTCAAAAACTGCTCTTGCTTTTGCGCCTTGGCTAGTTTGAATATCGATACCATTGTTTTCAATCTCAACCCTTGTAGCAACAGCATGCTTGTGCTTGCCAAAGGCATCGATAACTACGCCATTGGATACAGGCCAAGGTAGGCGCCCTCTATTTGCTTCAAAACCTTTGGATAATTCAGAAACTTCAGGAGTGATGGATGGCGTATAAGTTGGTTTAGTGCGATTGACGTTGCTAGGATTGCGATTGACGGTGGAAGCAACGGGGTTGTAGGTGCTTGTTGTGCTCGTGTTGGGTTTGGTATTGCCTGCAGTTGCATTGCTTTTGGGGTTACCCGCAACATTGCTTTTAGGGTTGTTGGCGGCATTGGCTGCATTATTGCGCTCATCACTAGCAAGCGTCACTCTGCTAGCGCCATATCCATTGTTTTGGCTGGCCTTGGCAGCTGCTAGGGCAGCTGCTTTGCGCTCTTCTTCGATTCTTTTTTTACTTTCTTCCTCGGCTTTTTTACGTGCTATTTCAATCTCGCGTCGGATGGCTTCGCCAATCGCATTATCGAGTCTTTTCGTTACTTTTCTTTTGTTTTCGATGTCGGCAGCAAGCTCTTTTTCACGCCCTTTTAATTCTTCAACAATTTTACTGGTTTCCGTTTTTTCTTGTTGCAACTCCATTTTTTGTTGTTGTTCGGCCGTGAGTAATTGCCCTTTTTGATCTTTGACCGTGCTGAGCACGTTTATTTTATCCTCGATTTTAGATTTGGTCGTTTTGATTTCTTCTGCCTGATTTTTGCGAAAATCACGGTACTTTTTCATGTACTTCATGCGGCGTAAAGCGTCATTAAAGTCTTTTGCCGAAAATATAAAAGCCAATGAATTATAAGAACTACGGTTGGTATAGGCATAGCGTACGGACTGGGCATAGCGCTCTTGTTGTACTTTTAAATTGCTACGCAAGGATTGCACTTCGCTGGCAGAGGTTTTAATATCCTTATCCAAGTTGTTCATTTCTTGGTTGATATTCCCAATTAGTTTTTCACGAGCATTCAGCTTGGCTTGTAGCGCATTCAGCTGGCTCATGGTTGCTTTTTTGTCTTTTTTGGTAGCCTCTAACTGGGCTTGGGTTTCTTTAAGCGATTCTACAATCGCTTGCCTGCGCTTTTCGAGGTCGGAGCGCGATTGTTGGGCAAAAGCATCTGCCGAAAAAAGGGAAATAAGTATAATTAAAATGCTAGTTAAACGCATGCTTGTTTGTTCTATAAAAATGGAGTTGCAACAAAAATACTCAATTATTCTGCAACATCATTTTTGAAAGGATTATTTTAGATTTCGTTAGGCTTAATCCTTTATTTTTATATTTTTTTGTACAGGTTTATTTTGTTCCATTCTATATGTTTTTACGTGTTCTGATTTTTCTTTGCCTTCTCGGTCTTGATGCTCACTTTGCAGTGGCGCAGACAACTATTATAGAATGCAAGCAAGTAGATGATATTGCCCGCAGCGAGATGAGGATCGCTCAAAAAAAACAAATGGCACAATATTATAAAAAGACAGCCTCCGAATGGATTGATGTCCACTATCATCGTTGTGAATGGATGATTGATCCTGCAATACAATCAATATCGGGGCTTGTCACTACTTATTTTACAGCCAAAACTGATGCTAGCCAAGTTGTTCTCGATCTCACAAACAATATGTTGGTAGATGAGGTAAGGCGCAATGGAAAATTGTTGAGCTTTCAACAAAAAGATAATACGGTAATTATTGACTTAGGATTTTTGTTGCCCCGGAATTCTATGGATTCGCTAAGTATCCAATACCACGGAAATCCCAATACTACTGGTTTTGGTTCGTTTAATAGATCTAATCATGCCGGTGTCCCTGTGCTTTGGACTCTAAGTGAACCTTATGGAGCACGAGATTGGTGGCCTTGTAAAAACACATTGGATGATAAGATTGATTCGATTGACATCATCATTACTTGCCCCAAAGCCTACAAGGGTATTTCAAATGGCCTCCGGCAAAGTGAGCAGCTTTCGGCAGACGGATTGTTCATCACCACACATTGGAAGCATCGTTACCCCATGGTGAGTTATTTGGTCTGTTTGGCCGTAACCAACTATACCGAATTCAACAATGAAATTCAATTGGGAAATGTGACCTTGCCCATGCAGACATTTTGTTATCCGGAGAATCTAGAGGACTTTAAAAAGGGGACTTACGCTGCTATGGAAGCCATGCTTTTGTTTCATAAAACTTTCGGCGATTATCCTTTTATTCAAGAAAAATATGGTCATACCCAATTTAGTTGGGGTGGGGGAGAAGAACACCAGACTAATTCTTTTATGGTAAATGTTGGGGAATCTTTGTCGGCACATGAATTGGCACACCAATGGTTTGGAGATAAAATTACATGTGGCTCTTGGCAAGATATTTGGCTCAATGAAGGCTTTGCTACCCACCTGGCCAGTATGTATATGGAAGCTAAATACCCTGATAGTGCCATCGTTTGGCGCAAAAGAGCAATTAACCAGATTACACAAGATAGTACGGGCTCTGTAAAGGTAGACGACACCTTAAATGTGGGCAGGATTTTTAGTAGTAGGCTCTCGTATATCAAAGGGTCACATTTGCTGTATATGCTGCGTTTTAAGCTAGGTGATGAAGCCTTTTTTAAAGCAATTAAAGCATATCAAAACGATCCTCAATTGGTGCATAGTTTTGCAAAAACATCCGATTTAAAAAGAAATCTTGAAAAGAGTAGTGGCCTACCTTTAGATTCTTTCTTCCGACAATGGTTTGAAGGGCAAGGTTACCCATCCTATTCAGTACAATGGGCACAAATAGGGAATGCTACGGTCAAAATTAAAGTCAATCAAAGCACAGCCCATTCTTCTGTTCCGTTTTTTGAAATGCCCCTTGCTCTTCAATTTAAAAATGCCTCGAAACAAAAAACAGTGATTGTCGATTGCCGATATAAGGGTGAAGTTTTCATTAAAGAAATTGGTTTTATTGCCGATACGGTATTTGTAGACCCCGATGCGTGGCTGATTAGTCGCAACAACAGTAGTGAAAAGCTACAAGATATTGAGCCCAATAAGCATAATGTGGTCATATACCCCAATCCTTTTCAGGACCAATTTTCTATTCTCATTAATCATTTTAAAAGCGCCCAAATCACAATTGATTTATATGATGCCGCAGGGAAAAAAGTCTTTGAGCAGGTTTATGCACTTTTTCGAGGTAAAGGATTTATAATCATACCCACCCAACAATTGGCTATTGGACGATATACCTTAAAGTTAAGTGATGGTAGTAATGAATCTAGCACTATTTCTTTACTCAAAAAATAAGCAAATCAACTAGTAAGGCTGCCGATTTGTATCTTCTTGGTAGGGTATCCAGCAGCCTTTATTTGTAGCCTTGTCAAAAAGGATATCCCTATTAAAGATGCTGGTTGTATCATTTAGACCATAATAGCTTTCAATAAATCAGGTTGATGCTCTATTGATTGGTAAGGCTTAGTGGTATTTGGTTAGATGATTTTGAATGAGGTGCAAAGGTTTAATGTATGTTGTTTGGTATCTAAGCCTTTGTGGCTAGGTGCTGTAACCGTATTAATTTTTTTGTATTGCACAACTTTGCCGTTCATTTACCAATATTCTCCCTTACATTTGTTTGCTTTTTTTAAGAAAAAATAATCATTTCTTCAACCAACACATTTTGTCATTTTCTACCAAATGAACAAACCAACTTACCACGACCTCGTCAATCAAACCTTTGATTTTCCGCAAGAGGGTCTTCAAGTCAAAAACAACTATTTGCACTTTAATGGTTTAGACATTAAAAAGCTAATTGACAAGTATGGCACTCCTTTTAAATTGACCTTTTTACCCAAAATTGGTTCACAGATTAATAGGGCGAAAAAGTTGTTTAATGATGCCATTAAAAAGCACAAATACGAGGGCAACTACTATTATTGCTATTGCACCAAAAGTTCTCATTTTTCTTTTATTGTGGAAGAAACATTGAAGCATAATGTGCATATCGAAACATCCTTTACTTATGATATTGAAATTGTAAAGCAGCTCTATCGCCGCCGAAAAATAACTAAGGAAACTAAAATTATTTGTAACGGATTTAAGACAAAAGCCTATACCCGTAACATTGCCAAGCTCATCAACGATGGTTTTAAAAATGTTACCCCTGTATTGGATAACCAAGCAGAATTTGAGGATTATAAAAAAATGATTCGCTCAAAAGATCCTGTAAATATTGGTATCCGTATTGCCACCGAAGAAGAACCTACCTTTGATTTTTATACTTCTCGCCTAGGTATTCGTAATAAAGATGTGCTTGAATTTTATGTTGATAAAATAAAAGGCAACACTAAATTTAATCTTAAGATGCTTCATTTTTTCATGAACAAGGGCATCAAAGACGATATCTATTACTGGAGTGAACTCAATAAAGTTTTACATCTTTATTGCCAACTCAAAAAAATATGTCCTGAACTGGATAGCATCAATATTGGTGGCGGTTTTCCCATCAAACATTCTTTAGGTTTCGATTACGACTATGCCTATATGGCCAATGAAATTGTTGCGACTATCAAGAAGGTGTGTAAAGCCAATAAAGTAGCGATGCCTGATTTGTATACTGAGTTTGGCTCTTTTACCGTAGGCGAAAGCGGAGCTGTTATCTACAGTATCTTGGATGAAAAGATGCAAAATGATCGGGAGATTTGGTACATGATTGACAGCTCTTTTATCACCACCTTGCCCGACACTTGGGGTATTGGCGAAAAATTTCTTTTGTTACCCATTAATAAATGGGATAAAGAATACCAAGAAGTGCATCTCGGTGGACTGACTTGTGATAGCCACGATTTTTATACTTCAGAGGAGCATATCAATGCCGTGTTTTTACCCAAAAACGAACATCTGCCGGCTACCCGCACCAAAGATCCTAAAGAATTGGCAGCCCAAGAACCACTATACATAGGCTTCTTTCATACGGGTGCTTATCAAGATCAGCTGGCCGGATATGGTGGTATCAAACATTGTATGATACCTTCTCCTAAACATGTGGTGGTCGAAATGAATCCCAAAACAGGCGAATTGGAAGATTGGCTCTATGCCAAAGAACAGAGCTACCAAAGCATGCTCAAAATATTGGGTTATATTCGATAAGGTAATTAAAGTAAAAAGTCCCTTGCATAGCAAGGGACTTTTTTAATGGCACATAATCTGGCTATCCGCTCCTTTGGGCAACAATCATCTTAAGTCCTCTCTGTAGCGCTATCGTTACACTAAATCTTGGCTATACTTTGTTAGGTTCAGTACAGGTATGTTTATCGCTGTTTGCCTTTTTTTCTGAAGTCTTTGTAAGAACCTGGTTTTATTTTTTTAGGGTCAATAACGGTTTCTATTTTTGCTTTTGCTTTGCCCTTTGTCACGGGCTTTTCTGCATCTGGTTTGGTTTTCGTCTCTGTTTTAAATACTCTTTTAAGCTTTGGCGATGCAAGGGAGGTTTTGTTAGAGTCTGCTACCGATGCCTTTAAAATGGTTATTTCTGCATCACTCAAATTGCGCCATTTACCCAAGGCTAAGTTGCCAATACTGATATTCATGATGCGGGTACGCTTTAAGGTAAGGACATTGTAGCCTAGCGCTTCGCACATGCGTCTAATTTGACGATTGAGGCCTTGTGTAATCGTGATTTTGAAAGTTGAACGCCCGGTCATGTGTATTTTACAGGGACCAGTAATGGTATCCAAAATTTGCACGCCGCTGCTCATTTTGGCAGCAAAGCCCTCAGCTACTGGTCTGCCTACGCGCACTTCATATTCTTTTTCATGCTTATTGCCTGCGCGCAAAATTTTGTTCACGATGTCGCCATCATTGGTTAAGAAAATGAGTCCTTCAGAATCTTTATCTAGACGCCCAATGGGGAAAATGCGTTTGGGATGGTTTACAAAGTCAATGATATTGCCAGGAATATGCGATTCAGAAGTAGTCGTGATGCCCGCAGGTTTGTACAAGGCGATATAAATGAGTTTATCCTTCTTTGGTGCTTTGATAATACTGCCATCTACCTCTACAATATCCCCTACGTCATACCTGTTGCCCATTTGGGCAATTTGATCATTGATCAGTACGCGCCCTTCTTTGATTAAATTGTCGGCTTCGCGACGCGAGCAATAGCCCGTATCACTAATAAATTTATTGAGACTAATTGAAGAATCCAAGTTGATATTTTTGAGATGATTTTAGCAAAGATAATTGACTAAAAAGGAATAAGTTTGTACAGTTTAAAAACAATAAAATTGCTGATGAAAAAAATACTCCTGTGTACCCTTGCCGCATCGCTTTTCATATCGAGCAATTTATTGGCTCAAAAGCAAGCAGCAGTGCCCAAAGCTAAAGGACCAGCAATACGTAAAGGTCCCCCCAATATTGTTGGTGCATGGACACTTAGTTATATAGAAGGAGGCGATGTTGATCAATTATTCCCCGACAAAAAACCACTTATAGCGATTGATCCTAAACGGATTTTAATCAGTGGATTTAATGGTTGCAATACTTTTTCGGGTAAAATAAAAATTGAGGCTAATAAAATATCCTTCTTAGAGCCTTTCCAACAAACAATCAAAGCCTGCAAGGGTAATGGCGAAGAGCGATTTATGGATGCCTTGAATAAGATAAAAAGTTTTGCCTTTTCGGATAATGAAAAATTAGACCTTATCGCTGGAGATAGAGGCCTAATGCAGTTTACGCGCGCCCAAAAATCGAAATCAAATTCAAGTATTAAACCGAATCGAATAAAATAAATTGCTGGTGGGAAAATATATTGTTAAGGTACTCGATGCCGAATTTATCAATCAAGATGTTAAACGTTTTATAGTAGAAAAGCCGCCTGAGTATGTCTTTGTGCCTGGTCAAGGTACCGAATTGGCGATTAATTTGCCTGAATGGAAGGATCAGTTTCGTCCCTTTACCTATACGAATCTGAATAGCCAAAACTACCTCGAGTTTATGGTTAAAATTTATACCCAGCGCAAAGGGGTGACGCATCAGTTGGGTAAAACAAATGCTGGGGCAGAGCTCATTATTGGCGAACCCTACGGCTTAATTAATTATAAAGGACCCGGTGTTTTTTTGGCAGGAGGTTCTGGTATAACGCCTTTCATATCGATATTCAGGCATCTTTATAAGGAAAATCATCTGAGGGGGAATAAGCTCATTTATTCTAATCGTAATGTAGAAGATGTCATTCTTTTTCAAGAGTTACAAAAGATGCTGAAAACGGATTTGATACCATTTTTCTCGCACGAAAATAGTATTGGATTTAGCTACAACCGCATCAATCGCCATTACCTTATCGCCGCAATCAAAGATTTTAGTCAATATTTTTACCTCTGTGGCCCATCCGATTTTGTTAGGGATTTATCCCAAATATTACTTGATTTGGGTGCGAATTTGGATAGTTTGGTGGTAGAAGAATAGCAGATACTCGCAACGCTCGAAAAAGAAAAAGCGAAACAATGTGTATTGTTTCGCTTTTTTAGTAGTCCGACCAGGGTTCGAACCTAGAATGACAGAATCAAAATCTGTAGTGTTACCATTACACTATCGGACTATCGGGCTGCAAAGTTAAGCAGCCAAACCAATTCTCCAAAAAAAACTGAGATTTAGAACAAATTTTTTGTGCTGTAATTTAATGATGCTCGAAAGCTTGATCGCTTCCTTGATGTTCACTTATTGTGCCATTTATGGCCTAATTTTCAGGGTGCTGGATACTAAAGCATTACTTTCTTGCGTTTTGATTGAGCGTTTTACAGTTTAGCCGCTTTATATTCGCAGCGCTTTTACATGCATCATTTTTTTGTGAAAAAAATATCTATTGTTATTGTCAATTACAATGTACAGTACTTTTTAGAAGTCTGTCTACACTCTGTAATGCGTGCCTGTGAGGGTATTGATGCGGAAGTGATTGTGGTCGATAATCATTCTGTAGATGGTAGTGTTGATATGGTGAAAGCCAATTTTCCCTCGGTACAACTCATTGAAAACAAAGACAACAAAGGTTTTTCTAAAGCTAACAATCAGGCGGTAGCCCTAGCCAAAGGAGCATATATCTTGTTTTTGAACCCAGATACTGTTTTGCCTGAGGATTTTTTCAAAAAAACCATCAACTATTTGGATGCACATCCAGAAGTTGGCGCTTTGGGGCCAAGGCTTATTGATGGGAAAGGTAATTTTGCACCCGATTCAAAAAAGTCCTTCCCCACCTTATCTGTGGCCATTTTTAAGACAACAGGACTCAATAAAATTTTTAGCCGCTCTCCAAGGTTTAATAAATACTATGCAGTACATATTCAAGAGCAGGAAATTGCTCCTGTAGAAGTCTTGTCGGGTTGTTGTATGTTTTTACGAAGCTCGCTTTTGCCCATGATAGGACAAGCCTTCGACGAAGATTATTTTATGTATTGCGAGGATGTGGATTTGTCTTTTCGGGTGCAGCAGGCTGGTTTTTTAAATATATACTTTCCCGAAACAAGTATTATTCACTACAAAGGAGAGAGTACCCGCAAAGCCTCCCTTTCCTACATCAGGATATTTAACGAGGCTCTGTCTACTTTTGTACGCAAGCATTACTCAAAGGCCAATGCTACCTTATTTATTCTGCTGATCAACATCGGTATTGCGTTGAGGGCTGTTTGGTCTTTTTGTAAGGTGTTCTTTACCTTTTTGAAAACCCCCATTTTTGATGCTTTATTGCTTTTGGCTACGCTGCTGCTCATGAATCATCTGTGGGTAGAAGGAGTGAAACATTTGAGGCCTGTTGACTCTACTACATTGTATGCTACATTCCCTGTATATATTTTGTTATGGACATTGAGTATGTACCTCAATGGCGCTTACGATCAGCCTTATCGGGGCTTGCGCGTGCTGCGTGGTATGATGATTGGTACGATTATTATTTTGGCTTATTTCGGGATTTTATCGGCCGAATTCCGCTATTCTAGGGCGGTTATCTTATTTAGCGGGGCCCTAGGGGCTATCGGTATTTTGGGTTTGCGCGAATTATTGGATTATTTGGGCATTGCCAAAGTGCTTCGATACAATCGGGTTGCGAAACGTGCAGTAATTGTGGCCAGTAAAGAACATTATCATCAGATTGCAGCCATATTACATCAGGTGCATTATGCTCCAGATATTGTGGGTAGAATTGCCTTGTTGGGTAAAGAGCAGGATGCCTTAACCCATTTGAGCGAACTCAAACCCTTGTTGCATACCCTTAATATTCATGAAGTTGTTTTTTGTGTTGATGGTTTGCGTTACGAAGATGTGCTGTGGCAGATGCAAAACTGCGGTGATCATTATGATTACAAAATACATCTATTGGGCAGTCGAAGTTTTGTAGGGTCCAATTCCAGTAGCTCTGCAGGCGATTTATACACTGTAGATAAACGTTTTAATATAGCCACCTTTATATCGATGCGTAACAAACGTGTTTTTGATATAGTTTCTGCGCTTCTGCTTTTAATAATGAGTCCTGTTTTATTCGTGATCCTTGCTGAAAAGGGGAAATTGTTGGTCAATATTTTTTCGGTGCTTGTCGGCAAAAAAACCTGGATAGGCTATAGCGCTAGTTTGACGCATTTGCCTCGTCTCAAAGAAAGCATATTGCCCCCTTATGCGGTGCAGCATGGCTTTGAACCGGAACAAAATGTGCAATTTTTGGCAGCAATGGAGTATGCGGAGCATTATGTGGTGGGTATTGATTTTGCTCTTTTGTTGAAGAATTTGCATTTTATCGGTAAAAACTAAAATAAAATTTTGCAGAAAGAAAAAACTTTCTATTTTTGCAATCCCAAATCGGGT
>JAXITL010000057.1:0-12257 GCA_034680125.1 Chitinophagaceae bacterium | reverse complement strand
GTCATTACCATTGCCATGTCATTTGATTTGCAATATTCGATAGAATCGTTATCGCGCATAGAGCCTCCCGGCTGCACCACTGCTTTTATGCCTGCTTCTTTTGCCATTTGTACACAATCGTCAAAGGGGAAAAAGGCATCAGATGCTAATACAGCACCTTCTAGCGAAAAGCCAAACTGACGGGCCTTCTCAAGTGCTTGTCGTAAAGCATCAATACGGCTCGTTTGGCCACAGCCTTTGCCTACTAATTGCAAGTTTTTGGCAATGGCAATGGCATTTGATTTAAGATGCTTACAAATGATGTTGGCAAATCTCAAATCTGCTTGCTCTATTCCTGTAGCCTCTCTTGCACCTACATCTCGCCACTCTTCAAAGTTTACTGTATCAGCATCTTGGCTGAGTGTTCCGTTCAAAACATTTTTGAATTGAGCTCTTGGTTTCAATTCTTTTTTCTGCAATAGCAAGATTCTGTTTTTCTTGCTTTTCAATAATTCCAAGGCTTCGGCATCAAAGGCAGGCGCTATCAGTACTTCAAAAAATATTTCGTTTATTTTTTGGGCGGTAGCTATGTTGATAGGTGCATTGGTAGCCAATACACCACCAAAAGCACTTTCGGGGTCTCCAGCCAAAGCAGCATCCCAAGCGGCGTCTACAGTAGGGCGTGATGCTACACCGCATACATTAGTATGCTTGATAACAGCAAATATGGTCTCATTGAATTCTGCTAATAAATTGCATGCGGCATCGACATCAACGATGTTATTGTAAGACAATTCTTTGCCGTTTAATTTTTCAAATAGCTCCTCTAAGTTACCATGAAATGAAGCTGCTTGATGGGGGTTTTCACCATAACGCAATACTTGCTTGGGCTGATTGAAATAATTAGAAATCGCTACATCATAGGTGGCGCACTCTGCAAAAGCCTCTGCTGCAAGCATTCTACGTTCTTCAAGTGTAGTGTTTGAATTTCCTTTGGCTAACAAACTTAATACAGCAGGATATTGATTACGTGAAGCCACAATGCACACATCTTGGTGGTTTTTGGCTGCGGCACGAATAAGGGAAACGCCACCGATGTCGATCTTCTCAATGATTTTGGCTTCTTCACTGGTGCTGGCTACGGTTTCTTCAAAAGGATACAAATCAACGATAACCATGTCGAATAAGGGGATTTCAAATTCCGTAACATGTCTTTGATCTTCTTCAAAATCTCTACGAGCAAGGATGCCACCAAACACTTTAGGGTGCAAGGTTTTTACTCTACCGCCCAAAATGGATGGGTATGAAGTTACCCCTTCAACGCTTTGGCAGGGCAGGCCAAGACCTTCGATAAATGTTTGGGTGCCCCCTGTAGAATAAAGCGTAACGCCATCTTTGTGTAATTGGCGCACAATGGGTTCCAAACCATCTTTGTAAAAAACAGAAATTAAGGCAGATTGAATTTTGCGATTCATAAAAGAGAACTAAAAAATGAAGCGCGAAGGTAGCCTTATCCCTAAAAAATGCCAAATGATAAAAAGTAAAGAAAACACAAAAAATTCCACTTGTTTAAAAATGTAGGGAATAAGGCTTATGGTGCACCCTTTAACTCTGCAAGCATTTTTTGGAAAGTTTCTTTGTCATTTGCCCATCCTAGGCTCGTAATCTTCGACCAGCAAATTAAAAAGTCGTGAACGCTTGCATAATACACCTCAATATCGTCGGTGGTGATAAGCCTGATTACACCATCGGCAGACACTTGGAGCGAAAACAAGTATTGGCGGTCTTTTTCAAGTCCTTTATTATCGGTAAGGGATAAGGCAGTTACGAGTTGGGTAGTCATTTCTTGCATGGCGCAAAGGTAAATTGTTTATTCTTTCACATCAAACCAAAGTGGTTTTTCATCATTCCAATCGCCATTATAGTTGATGCTTATTTCTTCGCCTGCAGCAATATGGCGTACCGAGTGTATCGTTATGGTTTCTGTTGCATAATCCATTGCATATTCGGCATTGCTGGCGTAAGAATGGTTGTAAATCGGCACATTTCCTAAAGCCATGATGCATTGCGGCTCGGCATTCGGTGTCCATTCAAAAATATAGTCGTGTAATAAAGTTTTATCGAGCTGTTTTCTATCCTCTGCACTCATGATAATAACAGGTGCTATTTCTATGGTACTGAAGGCAGGAATGCTTTCAAGTGCAAAAATCCCTCGCCCTTTATTTTTTGTTGTGCGTATTTCAAGCTGGAAGAACACCATTACCGCAGAAGGTTTATTTAGTATTCATTACTGTCATCCAAGGTGCCAACTCAGGGCAACTTTGATATTCTTTATCAATTTTTAGGTAAAAACTGGGCAGCTTCTCTTGCAGCCACTCGTTTTGTTTTTGTATTTGTTTGGATTTTAAAGCCACCTCTTGAATATTGCTGTAATCATCTACTAGATTGGCTTTATGCGGTTCATTCTTGCTTTTGAGATATACGATACGACAAGCTTTATCACCCGTTTGTGGGTTGGTAAAAATTTGTGGCTGCGAAAAACTGCCTGATGTTAAACTGTCAATGGCTAAAACCATAGCAGGGTCTAGGTCTTTGATTTGAAGGCGAGAATTACCGGTGCGTTGGTCGGTAAGCATACCCCCAGTCATTTTACTGCTTTTTTCAGTACTGTATTTGCCCACAGCCAATTGAAAAGTTATTTTGCCAGAGATCAACTCCGAACGCACACTGTCTAATTTCACCATAGTGCTTTTATAATCGCTCGAAGTGCGCTCTGCACGCACTAGGATATGTCTTAAATGCACTTTGTCTCCTTGGCGTGCCACTAGTTGTATAATGTGGTAGCCAAATTCTGTTTTTACAATGGGTGAAATTTCACCCACTTGCAATTTAAAACCGGCTTTTTCAAATTCAGGCACCATCTGTCCATGTTGCACCCAGCCAAGATCTCCACCTTGGTCTTTACTGCCTGGGTCAATGCTATAGATGCCTGCCATGGTTTCAAAACTTTTGCCTTCTTCTTTTACTTGTTTGCGAATATCTTCCAGCTTAGTGCGTGCATAATTATCCATTTCAGGACTGGCCGGTGGGTCTATTACGATTTGTCCCAACTCTACACTAGCCGGGAAATAGGGTAGGCTGTCGCTGGGTATTTGCTCGAAATATTTTCTTACTTCTACAGGAGTGATTTTTACCGATTTAAGAATTTGACCTTTCATTTGGTCGGCAATCATCATTTCTTTAATCATCTCGCGATTATCTTCCTTCATTTGGTACACTGTCCGTCCCATCTGCTCTTCTAGCCTTTCTTGCGAGCCAGCCATACTGATGTAATAACGAATGCGCTGTTCCATATTGGCATCCACTTCTTCTTCACTCACCACCACACTGTCGCGGTCGGCCTGCTCTGCTAATAATTTTTGAAAAATCATCTCTTGTAACAAAGTACATTTAATGCTGTCACTAATGTTTGGGTTTTCGGCTTTGTATTGCCCAAAGTTTTGTTCTAAATCTGATTGAAGGATAATGCGGCTTTTGCCTATTTTGGCAATGATACGGTCGGCACTTTGATTGTTTTGGGCATAGCTGCTACCCGTCAAAATGCTAATGATGAAACTAAAAACTATAATAAACTTGCGCGAGCAAAAAGATAAAAACATAAGTAGGTATAATAAAGTAGCGTGCCGACAAAAATAAGCCTTTGGTCTGTGAATGTAGTTTGTCTAAAAATTTATTTAACGTTTTGGCGTTTTACCCAATCTGGTGTCAAATAAACCTTTGAAATTTCGATTAAGGTCATAGATGTCTGAGGCACTCAATTTTAAAGGGTTTTTGCTCCGATGTTTTTCGAAATTTTGAATATCATCTGCAAAGGTGTTGGCCCAGTTGTTGTACTGTTGTGGGTTTTCGGCTTTGCCGAGTAGCCATTGGTTGTAGACATCATAATACCCATCGCGCATCATTTGTTGCTGATAATCGAATAAAGCAAAAGGGTATTGTTTTGCAAAATGATCTTGCCAATGTACCATAAAGCGACTGCGCAGCATGATTAAGTTTTCGGTTGTTATACCATCGCTCACAACAAAAAATAAGTTGAGGTAGGTTTTTTTTACCGCTTCTTCAAAGTTGCGGGGTGTTTGCACAAGACTCATATCACCAGTGGGATTTTTCGAAGGTGTGAAAAACAACTTTTGATAAGCATCTAACAATAAAATGCGCGTATCATTGCCGCGCTGTGTATTCGGCTCTTTGTTCACAAAAATCTCTCCATAAAGAATAGCCCAAATCACTTGTTCTGTTTGTACATAGGCTATTGCAGCTTCAAGATAATTTAGATGAAAATTGGGCTCTGCTGCTATGCCGTCTAGCCAAGATTTTAGGGCATTTTCATAGTTTTTAATCTTTTTAAATTGAAGCCCTTGCTCGTAGAAAAGCAATCCGGATTTTGGATTTTTAGTAAGGCCGTCTGCCAACATTTTTTGTGCTTTTTTTTCATCATTGATCCCAAGATAGGCCTGAGCGGCAATTCTATAGCACTCCGCATCGGCACTGTTGCTTGCCAAAAGGGGCTCGAGGATATGTAGGGCATTCTGATGATTACCGGCCAATTGATAGCTTTGAGCTAAAGATTTTTTAACGAAAAAACTATTGGGTTCTAGGGGTAATATTTTTTGAAATATGGCCACAGCTTCGTTGGCATTGCCACGGCTAAGAGTGCTTATGCCCTGGGTATACATTTGTTCAATCTCGGGTGAAGACCATTGTTGGGCGATCGCATGATCAACCCATAACAGCATTGCCAAAAAGTAAATA
The DNA here is from genome assembly GCA_034680125.1 of Chitinophagaceae bacterium. GTDB lineage: Bacteria > Bacteroidota > Bacteroidia > Chitinophagales > Chitinophagaceae > Rurimicrobium. The sequence goes on along the minus strand of JAXITL010000057.1, from coordinate 7,466 downwards.
AGTATATTTTTTGTTTTCATTTAGCTGCAAACTTACTGAGCAAAAGGCAGATTTGAATCATCGGACTTATCGGGCTATTTTAATTAGCTATTGAAAGGTGTCTCATTTGCAAAAACTTTCGAGTATTTTCGCTCCAATATTCTACCGATATGAATTTACATGCAGAAAAGGCCGTAGTGTTGATGAACCTTGGTTCGCCCGATACTCCTAGTACTAAAGATGTTCGCCGTTACCTCAACGAATTTTTGATGGATAACCGCGTTATTGATAAATATTCCTACCTCTTTCGATTGTTATTGGTGAAGGGCATCATCGTTCCTTTGCGCGCCCCCAAATCGGCGCATGCTTACCAATCTATCTGGACCAAAGACGGTTCGCCATTGATTGTCATTACCAAACAATTACAAGAAGCCGTGCAGGCTCATACAGAATATCCTGTAGAAATCGCCATGCGTTATGCCAATCCATCGCCCAAAGCAGCTTTCGATAAATTGGCAGCCACCATGCCCCATCTTAAAGAAGTCATTTTAGTGCCCATGTATCCGCATTATGCAATGAGTAGTTTCGAAACGGGTGTCGTGTATGCACAAGAAATTCATGCCCAAGAAAAATACCCTTTTAAGCTGAGTATTATTGAGCCTTATTATAATAAAAAAGAGTACATCCATGCTATGAGTGCCAATATTGCACCGCATTTGCAGCAAGAGTACGACCATATATTATTTAGTTTTCACGGCATTCCAGAGCGCCATTTAAAAGTGAGCGACCCGACCAAAAAACATTGTCTGACATGCGAAAATTGTTGCGAAACCCCATCGGAGGCTCATGCAACCTGTTATCGTCATCAATGTCTTGAAACAATGAGATTGGTGGCCGAAGAATTAAATATCCCTAAGGAAAAGTATAGTTATGCTTTCCAAAGTCGTTTGGGTAGAGAGCCTTGGTTAAAACCTTACACGGATATTAGGCTTAAAGAAATGCCCAAGGAGGGCATTAAAAAGTTGTTGATTCTTTGTCCTGCTTTTGTTAGCGATTGTTTAGAAACGCTCGAAGAAATCCAAATGGAAGGAGAGGAAATATTTAAAGAGGCGGGTGGTGAAAGTTATGAAATGATACCTTGCATGAATGTACACCCCGAATGGGTTAAAACGCTTGCTAGCTGGGTCAATTAAGCGTTATTTTATAGAAAGAAACTTTGTCCATGCTCTATATAAAAGCCCTGCATATCATCTTTATTGTTACTTGGTTTGCTGGGATGTTTTACATGCCGCGCTTGTTTATTTATAATACAGAGGCTTCCGAAAAAAGCCCTGAAATACGTGACGCATTTCGTGCCCAATTTACCATCATGCTTAAGCGATTATGGTATGGTATTACTTGGCCATCGGCAATATTGACTTTGCTTTTGGGGCCTTGGCTCTTGATTCAAATGGGCTATTGGGAAAATCTTTTGGCGGATTACAATCGCTGGTTGCTGTTGAAACTTGCTTTGGTGATTTTATTGTATGCCTATCATTTTACCTTGCACATCATTTTTAAACAGCAATGTTTGGGCATTTTTAAATACAGTTCGCAACAATTAAGGATTTGGAATGAAATGGCCACCATTTTCTTAATAGCCATCGTCATGTTAGTGGTGGTTAAACAAGAAATTAGCCTTTTGTGGGGCTTGGTTGGTTTGATTTTATTTATGCTCTTGCTGTTGAGTGCTATTCGCATTTATAAATCACTTCGAAAAAAATCTTGATGTGCTCATTGGGATAACTGATTAGTTATGAGCAGTGAGGCAGCTTTCCCCAAAGGCCTTTTAAGGCTCCGATTAATGGGGCATATGTAGCCAAATGTCCTTAGAGCAATAGGTTTACGTGTTATTTTGTGCCATCAAATCCCTAATGACTACAGATGCTAATGTCGCGCCAAAAGTGGCTGGTAAATAAGACATGGTACCATAGGCCGATTTCTTAAAATTGCTGCCATCCGTGCGCATGATAGAATTCTTATCTGGAAGTTCTGTAGAAAAGACCACTTTTAGTCCTTTTCGAATTCCTCCATTGCGCAATTGCTTCCTTATTTGTTGCGCAAAGGGGCAGTTGTAGGTCTTGGATATGTCTGCTACCTTTATTTGGGTGGGATCTAGCTTGCCCCCTGCGCCCATTGAGCTCACTATGCTTAAACCTTTTTCATGGGCTGTTTTCAAACAGGTAAGCTTGGGTGTAAGGCTGTCTATTGCGTCTATTATATAATGGGCATCGGTGTCTAAAAGTTGGGCAATTGCCTCAGGCCGGATAAATTCATCGACTACCTGTAATGATAGTTCAGGGTTGATAGACAATAGTCTTTCGGCCATAATGCTGACTTTGCGCTGCCCGTGGTTGCTTGCCAAAGCGGGTAATTGCCGGTTGCGATTACTGGGGTCAATCGTGTCGCCATCTACAATGGTCATTTTTCCAATGCCACCGCGGGCAATAAATTCTGCAGCAAAAGAGCCTACACCGCCCATGCCCAATATTAAAACATGTGCATTGCTTAATTTGTTTATGTTTTCTCGTCCTATCAGCAACTCGGTGCGAGACAGCCAACTAAAATCTACCATGTTGCGAAGTTATTAGGCTTCTGTATTTTTTTAAACAAAAATGCCAATTCTTTTGAGGGAATTGGCATGAGTAGTTGTAGTGTAAGCGTGTTATTATTTATAAACATTCACCACGCAGGTGAAGTTTTGGATTTTTTCTATTTGTTGGTTTCGACTCATTTTGCCCAATTTGTTCGTTTTGGGTAAACTAATTTCGTTTGATTGGGGAATATTGCGCAGCATTTTCAATAGCGTATTAGAGCTTATTGCATAGGTAATGCCTGCACTTTTACTTTCTTTACCGGCCACAATACCTATAATGTTCCCGTTTGAATTGATTACGGGAGCGCCGCTTTGGCCAGGTTCAGCAGGTAGTTCTAGGCGGTACTGCATAGAGTCTCCTTGATAGCCATTCCTGCTGCTAATATAGCCTTCACTATAGACAATCTCGTCTTGGGGATAACCCATTGTAAAAACGCGCTCTCCTAATGCCGATTTAGCATTTGCGAAGGAATAGGGGAGGTTCTCTTCTTTGCTAAATTTAAATTTTTCGGATTCTATTTTTAAAATGGCAATATCGGCATTGGCGTCAAAGCTTACTGTAAATGCTTTGTAATAATTGCCATCTCGTGTTTGGATATACAGCGAATCTGCTCCTTCGGTAACATGGTAATTGGTAACGATATAGCCATCATTGCTGAGGGCAAAACCTGTGCCACTATATTTATTGTCAATTGCAGGCTTGTTTGCTTTGCTGTTGAGGTCTTTAATGATACGCGATTGAGATTGCTTAATGCCTTCAATTTCTGTGCGCACTCTGCGTAATTCGCTATATTTTGATGCGTTTTCTTGTGTTTTGTTATTCCAAAAATGAATACCTATTGTTGCCAAAAAGGCTGCGCTGGCGGCAATTGCAGCAGTGCGCCAAAATTGTATTTGTTGAAAAATGGGGAAGGATTTTTTTTGCTCCTCAGATTTCAAATTGGTATGAATGCTGTTGAGGTTTTGTTTGAATTTTATTTGTGCCGCATTGCTGGATACAGAGCGCAGCAACTGTACTGCCTCATTGAATTCATTGGCAAAGATAGGCTCCACAGATAAGCGCTGCTCCAAGTTGTATATATCTTGAACGCTCAGGCTATTATTCACATAATCCTCAGCTATTTTCCAAATGTTGTTTTCGGTAGTCATCACGGATTCTCCTGTATTTATTTTATGGGTGTACTTGAGCGGCATAAAACAATTTTTTTAAGCGCGCAAGGCATTTGTATTTTTGTGTTTTCGCATTGTCGGGGTTGGTGTAGCCAAATTGCCCCGCTATTTCTTGCATACTTTTTTGCTCGTTGTAAAAGGCTTTTAATAAACTACTGCAAGGCTCACCTAAAGCATTCATCGCCTTATTTAATTGATCAAAATGCTCTTCTCGCTCTTCTTGTATCTGAATATCGTCTTGATAAACCTTGGTTTCTTGTACATCTTCATCTCCACTATCAAAAGGCAAAAAATCGGGTCGTCTGTTTTGATGTTCCAGTTTTTTGTACCAAATATATTTGGAGACAGCTACTAAGTAAGTGCCTATTTTACAACTCAGCCTAAACTCTTCGTTTTGTGATTTCTGAAAAAGCACAGTCATCGCGTCTTGAAAAACATCTTCTCCATCATCTGCAGTACCACCGCGGCCTTGCACCCAAGCTAAAACTTGTTTGTAATTGTCTCGATAAACTTGCTCTGTTATTTTGCGATCATTGTTCGCAATACCTTCCAGCAATTGATGTTCTTTGAGTAAAGAAAGTTGCACTTGTTAATACAGATTTTGATAAAAAGTAACCCAGCTTTTGAAAAGTTTTTTCTAAAATGAGGAAGAACAAAGGTAATGCCGAATTCGGTTTTCTTCTGTTTATCAAGTATAGAAATTAGACTTAAAAAGGGCTCTTTCAAATATTTTTAAAAATATTTGAAATTATTGGGTTACCTTTTTTCACTTTGGGTATTAATGGGAAATTAAACTTTAAAAAACACAATTATGAAATTAGTAAAACTAAGCATCGTTGCCCTTTCTATGGGTCTTTTCTTGACTTCTTGCGGTGGTAACACTGAAGCTACTGCTCCTGCTGCTGATACTGCTGCTGTAGTTGCTCCAGTTGAAGAAGTTGCTGCTCCTGCAGTTGATACTGCTGCTGCTGCTGCTCCTGCAGTTGACACGGCTGCTGCTGCTGCTGCTCCTGCTGCTCACTAATATTTATTAGTACAGCTAAGAAGGCACTGTAACAATGCTATCTTATTAAAAAGACTTCGAAGCAATTCGAAGTCTTTTTTTGTTTCCAACTATTTTTGGGTAAATAACTCTGGGTTTTAGCTACCCATTTTCACAATGAGCTTAAATTCTTGCGCTGTAACAGCACATACCGATAGTCTGCCTTGGCGAATAAGGGATAGATTTTCTAATTCAGGCTCCTCTTTCATCTCCTTGAGTGTAACGGGATTCTTCAATTCTTTTAATGGTTTTAAATCCACCACAGACCAATTAGGGTCTTCTGTGGTGGGGTCTTGATAGGCGACGGTCACTACCTCGGCAATGCCTACCACACAGAGGCCTTCGTTGCTGTGGTAAAATAAAACATGGTCGCCTACAGCCATTGCACGTAAATTGTTACGTGCTTGGTAATTGCGTACACCATCCCAGAAAGTTTGTCCCTCATTGAGGAATTGCTGCCAACTGTATTTGAAGGGTTCAGATTTTACAAGCCAATATTGTTTTGCCAAAATTTAAAAATTGAAAATTGAAAAATAAAAATTGAAAATGCTCTTAGTGTCCCTCTGTAAACATCTCCATATCGCTCCCTGAAAATAGTTCACCTAAAAAAAACTTGGCGAATTTCAGTTTGCATCTCTGCGTTCCTTTGTATAGAAATCAGGAAATCTGAAATCAATCATTAGAATGGCGCCTCTTCATCCATAGGGTCGATACTAAATCCTCCTCCCAAACCCTTTCCTGTTGATGGTTTACTGTTACCCTCTTCATCGTCCCAATTTACTTTGTTTGCTTTTGAGGGCATTGTTTGGAATCCACCCGGAATAAATAGTTTTGAATCCCCAAATCCACTCGTATCGCGGCGAATGCCCGCTTGTGGGTTGTCGCCTAAGGGTTTAAAATTACCAAAACTCGTGTCGGGTAAATCAATGAATTTTTGGTACTCTTTGATAAACTGAAGTTTAACGGTGGCCGTACTGCCACTTCTGTTTTTAGCAATATGGATATGTGTTTCCCCTTCTATAGGCTCTCCCATCTCATTGTTTTCTATTCCATAGTATTCTGGACGGTAAAGAAACATAACCATATCCGCATCTTGTTCGATGGCGCCCGATTCCCGCAGATCACTTAATTGGGGTACTTTCGATTCTTTACGGGATTCTACTGCTCGATTCAATTGTGACAGGGCAATAATGGGTATCGATAGTTCTTTGGCTAAGGCTTTTAAATCACGCGATATTTTACTGATTTCTTGTTCCCGATTACCTGGTCCACTATTGCCGCCGCCGCCACTCATCAACTGCAGATAGTCGATGACAATCATCTGTATATCGTGGCGTTGTTTTAATCGGCGAGCCTTTGCTCTTAATTCAAAAATATTGAGTGCCGCTTGGTCGTCAAGAAAGATGGGCATATTGCTCAGCTTATGCATGCGCTGCGTCAATTGCACAAATTCGTGCTCTTCCATACGGCCTTTTGTAATAGCGTCCATGCTCACTTCTGTGGTGGCCGAAAGCATCCGTTTTACCAATTCTCCCGCACCCATCTCTAGTGAGAAGAATGCCACTGGGAATGGATGTTCAGAGTTCATGGCGGCATTCATTGCCAAGTTGAGTGTGAAGGCTGTTTTACCGACAGCTGGTCTGGCCGCTACAATGATCAGTGCATTTTTTTGCCATCCTGCGGTTACTCTATCAAGCTCTACAAATCCACTGGGCACACCAGTTACATCGGAAGTACTATTTTTAGCAGCTTCAATTTCTTTCACCGTTTCTACAAGGACCTCGGTAAGGCTCTTGAAGTTTTTGCGCAAATGTTTGTCGGTAATTTCATAAAGACCTGTTTCGGCTTGGTCTAATAAGTCAAACACGTCTGTACTATCTTCATAAGCACTACTGATCACTTCGCCAGAAATGCGTATCAGTTCGCGTTGAATGAACTTCTCCATCACAATACGTGCATGCGCCTCAACGTGTGCGCTAGACACCACATTCATCGTCAATTTTGTGAGGAAATAGGCACCTCCTACCAATTCCAATTCGCCTGTTTTGCGCAGTTCTTCGGTAACTGTAAGCAAGTCCACGGGCATCCCTTTATCAAATAGGCTGCGAACGGATGCATATATTTTTTGGTGTGCATTTACATAAAAACAATCTGGGCTTTGGATGATTTCTAACACCTCAGCCATTTTGTCTTTTTCCAACATCATAGCCCCTAGTACTGCTTCTTCGAGTTCCGTGGCCTGAGGGGGTATTTTGCCATACACCATGGAGCTGATGTCGGTCTTGTTCTTTCTTAAATTGCTAAAATCTTTTTTTAATCCTACTGCCATTATGGGTATTTCTACTTGTGTTTTTTATAAAATTTCCTGTTTTCAATTTTTTTATAGCCAGCTTTCATCCTCTATTCAGCTTCCTTGCGTCGCCTGTCCGAACGGATTCATCCGATCGGGCACACTTCAAGGCTATTCATTCCTTCATTTCTACTTGCCGATAGGGCTCATTTTTTTGGATCAAAAGAGCTTTTAAAAAATGGAAAACAAGCACCGATTTTTCTTGCGGGGTTGCTAAATTAGAAACAAAACAGCGCCTACCGAAATAAATTTGCTTTTAATTTCTGCTCTAAAAACTTGGGCTTCTACAT
>JAXITL010000056.1:0-12347 GCA_034680125.1 Chitinophagaceae bacterium | reverse complement strand
TGATGCCTTTTTCCCCTTTGACGATTGTGTACAAATGGCAAAAGAAGCAGGCATAAAAGCAGTGGTGCAGCCGGGAGGCTCTATGCGCGATAACGATTCTATCGAATATTGCAAATCAAATGACATGGCAATGGTAATGACCAAAGCACGCCATTTCAAGCACTAAAATTTCCTTTTTACAATAAAAAAAGCGCCCGAAACAAATGTTGTTCTCGGGCGCTTTTTTTTGCAAGCGGACCATTAAGAGCAGTTGGGCCATAGCCTGTCCTTGATGAGGGGTCATCCAGCATACAGCATGAGGAATCACCAATGACCTATGCTATTCTGAATACTTATAAACGCATAAGGGCAATTCTTCCCTTACTACCTGCCATAAAAACAGCATTGCCTTTTTTGGCCTTTTGAATTACATGAAAACTTTGAGTTGAAAGATTTTGCCAGGTATTACCACCATCATTTGATACATCCACGCCGCTGGTACCGCAGCTAAACAATTTATTCTTGTGGTAATACATAACACAACTTCTGTAACCCAAAGGGGCTGTTTTGGGGAAATAAGATTTTGTACCCTTTCCAAGCTTTACCAAAACACAATTACTATCCCTGCGTTGATCATTTGCAAAATCCCCCCCTACAATAACCGCTCTTTTTTTCCAAACTGCAATAGAATTAGCGCCGGTACTTTCTTTACCCATAGCCATAGGCACCCTATAATATTTGCCCCCAATAAATATCCGAGATTGAGATCCACCACTTACCCAAGCGTATGGTATTCGATTCTTGACCTGATGCTGAATATTGGTGCCGCTGGATGCAAAAAATGCTTCGCCATTTGCTACAGAACAAGCGGTAGAAGCAATCCAAGAGTCACCAAAATCTTTTGTATAGGCCTGAAACATATATCCACCAATGGGGTCACCCACTAGCACTCCATAGCCATTTTTATCAAAAGACATGGCATCTAAAAACATTCCTTTTCGGCTATCAACAAAAACTTTTTCCCAAACACGACCACCATCTTTCGTTTTTAAGATAACAGCTGGTTCGCCAACAGCCATAATAATAGCCGTTTGGGCATCAAAAGCTTCAATGTCCCTAAAATCTCGCTTCTCAAAGCCATTAATTATAAGCCACGTAAAGCATTTGCCTCCATCAATACTTTTACCCACTGTACCATTGCTACCACTGCACCAAACAATTTTATTATTCACAACACTCAAACCACGCAAACTGGTGTTTTTGCTAGAGTCGAGCAAAATGATGCTGGTATTTTGCGCCCATAAAAAGTGCATACACAATACAAAAAAGATGGTAAAACGGACTTTTAAATTCATTTATTTCTTTTTTAAGGGCTCTAATAAATATTCCAATCCGTTAAGTTTAATCTCATACAATGTTTGTAATTGAACGCCCAATTTGCCAGCGGGGAAAGCCTTACGCTGAAACCACTCTAAATAAGCAATGGGCAGATTGCACAGAATAGTACCCTTGTATTTCCCAAAAGGCATAGGCAATGCAACTAATTGCAAAAGAAGAGAAGAATCGGGAGTCACCGTGCCAAATTTAGGAAGGATTCGACTAGTATCTTTCATAAATATTGAAAATGATGTTCTAAATAAAATGGCCAGCCATTTTATAATGTCTGGCCATTTATTTAATTGAAAAACTATTGTACTTACCAAATTTTATTCTTTGAGTTTTCAAAACCCTTAGGCTTTACCACTGTAAAAACTCGTGCAATATTGAAACCGAAACGAAATCCACCATCGCTCCATTTATCTGTAGTTTGAGCAATAAAGGTTCGCTCTGTCATACCGCTAGAGTTAGAAAAATGCAATTGAAAAACGTGACCACCAGTTTCAATATCAATGCCCACACTCAGAGAATTAGAGGTATTATTCAACTGTGTGAACTGATAAAAATACTCTAGATTAAGGGTAAGTCTTTTGTTGAGCTTAACGCGACCACCAGCACCTAAAGCGAGTATATCATTGGGCTCGGCAGCTGTGTTTACAAAATTGTAGTGCACATGGCTAGGGCTCAATTGCACGGTAAGGGCATTACTGATTTTACGCGCGATGAGCAGTTGATTAAAATAAAACAGTCTGTTGCTGAAGGGATATTTTTCGGGCGGTACAAGAGTTCTAAATAATCTTTCTGTTTGCAGCGATGTGACAGACATCCCTCCAACATAAGAAAGACTAATCGGCATTTCATTCTTGTTGGTTTGACGCAGTATTTTGGCTTTTACATAACCATCATATTCTTTGTACATACTGCTACGTCCAATACCTACAGTGATGGCATCGCTAATACCATAATCTAGACCAAGACGGAGTGTAGCACCATCTAAACCAAAAAACTCATGTACACCACCACTCATCGGACTAAAGCGATGGGAGATTTTAAAATCGAGAATACCTTTTCCTGTGTTCTCAATACTATGACCATTAATTACCCGCGTAGTTTTAAACGCACCATAGCTATATTCCTTGCCCGCTTGATCGGTATTATCATCCAACAACTTTGATAATTCGTCCTTAGATGCACTATCGGTTTGTGCTACAACCCTAGCGCTGCTCGCTAAAATCAATAAGGGCAACAAAAGAGTCTTGACAGAATGGACAACTATCGATTTCATAAAATGAATGAGTTTGGGTTAATTAGTTTTGTAAGGCTCCTTTAGCGATCCAACTGCGGATTTTATTAATGGTACAATTATCAAGCTTGGGTGCATTTTTGGGCATTGAACCAGATTCAATTACTGCAAGGAACCGATTGTTATCCACCATCATTTTTACACCTGTATGATTACTTAAATCATATCCACCAGCTGCCACAGCATTGTTATGACAGCCACTCATAGCACAAGAATTATCGACAATCCCTTTGATGTCTTTGCTCCAAGTGACACTATCTACAGTGCACTCAGCAGTACTTGGATACATGGATTCTCTGTTATCTTTATAACAAGCTGTTTGAACAAGCAATAGGCTTAACGCAAACACTGTGCCTATTGTATAAAAGAGTGTCTTTATGGACATATAATTTGGTTTAAACTCACTAAAATAAAAAAATCACCAGGCCATTATCCATTGTCTGCTTCTAATCGACGATAGGCCTTGATAAAAATAGCGCCCAAATTTTTGTGTGGCGGTACATAATCTTTAAATAAGGCCTCTGCGGTTTTGCCTTTAAATTCTCCACTCAATCGTTTCCACATGTTTACCCAATTGACATCTACCCCTTCGTTAAGATTATCATTAAGTGCACGTAAAATAGGCTCATTCACTGCCATTGCACCTGTTTGTTTGGTAGATATAATTTGTGCTTCGGGCGAATTGTTTAAAATAGTTGATAAGTTGTGATACCCCCCACAAGATCCTAATACCACTACTTTGGTGCGACTACTCAATCGCTCTAGCGTAGTGGGCAAATGATAGCTATGACCTCGATGAATGAGTACTGAGGGATGAATGTTATTGTCATCCAGATATTTATTCAAAGCCTTTTGCGCTTCTTCGTCTTCAGGTTCGGCAAGGGGTAGGTTTGCAAAAACGTTTATTTTTTTACCAGAGGTAGCCGTAATATTCACCCAATATTTACTGCTAGTCATTTTCCATTTTGGCCCTTTGAAATTACTCAGAAAACTAGTGTAGGACATTTTACCATCTTCATCGCCGTAAAAAAAGAACTGCTCTACTACAGCGCTATCATCATCAAGAAGCTTGGCATAAGGCACTAAATTAATAGAAGGCAAACGCAATTGTTCAGACCGCTCTGCAGCCTCTTCCTCAGTCAAGCTGTCTTTTGCACTCTCAAACAAAGTAGACAAAAGTGCATATACTTTCATTCCCTTTTTACTTCTTTGCTGGTAAGATTTCTCGTAATTCTCTTTCACTTCTGCACGCAAAAATTCAATTAATATAGAATCTTCAATACTGCCAAATGCATCCGCTACATCTACAGCATCTTCTAACTCATCATCTTTACCCTTACCCAAATTGGCAACAAAATCTTTCATTAAATTTTGCTTTTTATCTTCAGCGAATGTGGCTAAAAATTGGTCTAAACGACTAAATCCAGCACTCATTCGAATAAACGTACGAAACTTGTCGTAGTGTAGTTTTTCCAAAAATTCATCTCCGGCTAAAGGCTTCATTTTTTCCATCATGCGCTTAAAAGCACCCGTGAATGAACTGGTATAAATTTCTTCTTGGCCATAAACAATGATGTAATAAATAGCTTCGGGACTCAAGGCTTCAATACACTTAAAACGAACAGCTTCGGGCTTATCGTGTAGCTCATCCATAATACGTACATAATCTCTCAAAGCCCGATATTCCAATTCACCGTCAACACTGCTACCACCCAGAGTTTGCTTCTCCATTTTGAGGCGTACAAGATTTTTAAAAAATAGATCTTGATCATCGGTAATTCGATCAGCCTCAGCAATGGTCATTTTGCCGTTATGAATATCATTCAAAAAAGCCTTTGCTTTTAAAGGTGTCTTTGACTCCCGTACTATACGCACAATAGTTTTGACCAAAGGGTCAGTATTCCTATTCAAAGCATTAACAAGGCTAACATTAGTCGAAGCAGCATAGTTAAAAACCTCATCAGGCATTATTTTAGCCGCAACTGCAAGTAGCACATCAGCACAAGGCTTGCTGGCAAATTCAGGCAATTTTTTGATCAGTAACTTAGGGTCTTGTTTACTGATTTCTTGGCATAAAAAGTCTTTATCGGCATCACTCAGCAATGGGCTATTGGCGAGAGAATATACATTGACATTATCTCTAACAAATTCGTTGATTTTACCCTCAAACTTGGCGATCACCATTTGCTTAAAATTAGCTACCAATCGTTTGTAATATATAGGAGCTTGGCGGGTTTCATTATTAAATTGCACCAACACGTTTTCGAGTGCACGATGATAGCCTATCTTAGTTTGGTTCTCAGAAAACTTATCCGCTATCGGCAAATTTTCAATCATTATTTGAATACGACCCACCTCTGTAAGTAAGCTATTGCTCAACATCTTACTGCCGTCTTCATCCTCGGCAATCCGAATAAAATTATCAGCAAGGCCATCTGATAAGTCTGCACGCTTTTGTTGTTTATTTACTTTATCAAAAAACAAACTGCGCTGCATAGGCACGGGATGGATTAAAGTATCCAAGCCATATACCGAAACTTCCTTCTTATCATTTTTACTATCATTTTTTTGCGCCAGAACAAATTGATTGCTGACACAAAAAAACAAAGCGAATAATAGGATTCTGTATTTAAAAGTCATTTCTTATTTTTAAAAGTAATACTTAAGGCAAATTTACAGAAATAGAATGGCTGTTGGTGCTTAAATTATTGGTAACAAATTTGATACCATCTACACATTGGGAGTGATTTTCCCCTTATCTTCGCAGTCGCTTAGGTTTCCTCTTTTGAAAAAAAGAAGGAATTAAAAGGGAATCAGGTGCAAAACCTGAACATTACCCGATGCTGTAAGTTTCGATACAAAAGCTTTTTGCAAAAGACCACTGTCCTTTTTACAACAAAAAAGATGGGAAGGTGCAAAAGTGAAACAAGTCAGAAGACCTACCCAAGCCATTTAAAAGATCACTGCTTTCGGGAAATAAAAGCGCAGGTGATGAAGGTAGAGCTATCTGTATGCAGGCAGCTGTATGTTCCTTTACTTGTAATTATTGTTCCATTCGGTGTTTTGTTATTCATTTTAAAAAAACAAACGCGATGCGCAAATTATTACTGTCTCTTACTGTTGTAACAACAGTTTTATCGTCAAAAGCCCAAACCACAGCCACTTTCGAGTCGCTAACTTTACCCAAGGCAGATACTGCCTATGTCAATTATTCCAAACTAGGTACTGATGTTGGCTTTGCAGATGGCCTAGCCTATTTCCCTTGTGTATATGATACCTCTGGGGGAATTACCTATTGGTCCAGCGGTTACGCTTATTCAAATATGAAAGACAGCATAACAAGTGGTTACCTAAACCAATACTCAGCCAAAACAGCAAAGGGTTTTGCCGGATCGAATAATTATGTAGTGTCTTACGGTAATTATAATAAAATTACATTAACTAGTGCAGCAACAGGAAAAGCTATGCTGGGTATGTATATTACTAACAGCACTTACGCTTATAACAGTATGCGCGATGGCGATGCTTTTGCGAAAAAATTCAAAGCGACAGATAAAGATTTTTTCCGTCTTGATGTTTTTGGCTATCGCAGCGGATCAAAAACGACTGATTCGCTTAGCTTCTATTTGGCAGACTTTAGATTTAGCGACAGCAATAAAAATTATATCGTGAAAGATTGGCAATGGCTAGACCTTGCAAAGCTGGGTAAAATCGATAGTTTAGAATTTCGTCTTCAATCGAGCGACAACGGGACATTTGGTATGAACACACCAGCTTACTTTTGTATTGACAACTTTATGACCAACGAAACTGGTCTATCGATCGCCAAGCAAAATACCCAGGCAGATTTTAAAATTTACCCCAATCCAGCAACAGAAATACTGCACATCAACTCTCCTCTTGTTACAGCACAACAAATAATTATCCATGATTTAATGGGAAGAACCATTGCTCAATGCGAAATGACAAAAGAAGTGGCTATAGATATTTCGCAATACGCCCCAGGTGTCTATCATCTTTACATCAATAATGGCCTGCAAACAACTAGTGCACGATTTGTAAAACAATAATGATGCGTAACTTCATTTTATTCCTTTTGCTCTTGGGTGCACCAGATATTGCGAAAGCGCAATTTGCACCACAGGTGGGTATTTCGGGCAGTACAGGTATCCATAAAACGAGTGCCGCCTTCAAAACGTGGGCAAAAAATTGCAGCATCGAAAGGGGGTATTTGGACATTGCAAATAAGTCTTTAGGCAAAACTCATATGGGCGATGATACCAATGCTTTGGGATTGGCTGATGCGGAGGTGATCAGTCTTGGCGATAGTGGTGTGGCAACATTATATTTTTCGCCAGCCATATATAATGGAGTTGGTGCAGACTTTGCCGTTTTTGAAAATGGATTTCAAAATCCAGCTAATGCAGAAGAGGCCTTTTTAGAATTGGCATTTGTAGAGGTAAGCTCAGATGGGCTACATTATTATAGATTTCCTGCTACCTCAAACACCTTATCAACTGTACAAATAGCAGGATCGGGCGAATACATGAATGCACGCTTTATCGATAATCTTGCCGGAAAATATATTGCATCCTATGGCACACCCTTTGACTTAGAAAACTTGAAAGGCAGTGTAGGATTGGATATCAATAACATTAGCTATGTGCGTGTTGTTGATGTAATAGGCGCTATAAATGGCCCTCAGAATGGAGACAAAAATGGTCAGAAAATAAACGACCCATACCCTACTCCTTTTCCAACAGGAGGATTCGATTTGGATGCTATTGGCGCCATAAATGTACAGGAAGCAGGTATATCAAAAATAGAATTTCCCAAAACAAAAATGTATCCAAACCCTGCAACAGAAAGGATTTTTATTGATTTATCAATTGAAGAAAACGAAAACTACGCCATCATCATCAGTGATATTTGCGGCAAAAAATTAAGTAGTCAAAAAGCTGCCATGCACAATGAAATGGATATTTCCTCTTTGCAACCTGGCCTGTATTTAATCAACATTATTTCAGCAAATACGCAGCAATGCATCGGCAAATTTTCCAAAATATAATTGGTTTAGTATGGCTTGGCTTTGTCTTTTTATCATGCAAAAAAGATAAACCCAATGCTGCGAATACCAGCATCCCAAAAGACAGCAGCGCAAAAGTTTTGATTGTCTGTGAGGGAAGCTTGGGCAACGGAAACGCATCCTTGAGTGTATACCAAACCCTTAAAGATAGCCTCTTCAATGACGTATATAAAAACGCCAATGGACAAGATTTGGGGGATGTTTTTCAAAGCCTAAGCAAAATCAACAATCAGTATTTTTTATGCATCAACAACTCAGATAAAATAGTAGTACTGGATGCCAATAATTGGAAACAAAAAGCAAGCATTAATATCCTAAAACCCCGATATATACTTGATATTGGCCACAACAAGGCTTATGTTGGATCGCTGTTCAATAACAAAATTTATGTGCTCAATACACAAACATATGCTATAGAAAAGGAAATCATCATGCCCTATCAAAATACAGAAAGCATGATATTAAAGAATGGAATCGCTTATGCATGTTGTTGGGATACGGGATGCAATAAACTCTACGCCATCAATGTTATTACGCACAGCATTAGTGATAGTATTGTATTAGGGGGCAATGCACCCCAAAGTGTTTTAATAGACAAAGAAAATCAACTGTGGGTAATGGGAGGGAATGTTTATAAAAACAAAGCTGTGCACCTCAATAGGATTGACTTGGCTAGCCAAAAAACAAGTCAGTCCTTTTTATTTGACAAAGGTGTAGAAGCCCTAAAGCCTACCTTTAATTTAACTGCAGACACGCTCTATTTTTTAGAAGTAAATTATACTGGTTCTACGCAGCACAATGGGGTGTATAGAATGTCTATAAGGGATAAAAAACTGCCCGCTACAGCTTTTATTCCTTGTCAAACAAATCAATATTTTTGGGCATTGGGTATCAATCCAAATGATGGCCGCCTATACATCGGCGACCCTAGGGGTTTTGTGCAAAAAAGCAGTGTTTATATCTATAACCAACAAGCACAATTGAAAAGCCAATTCAATGTGGGCTTGGGTGTTGGCTCATTTTATTTCGATTAATTGAAACAACTAACAACATATCTTTTTGTTGCGAGAATTGCTATAAGCTTATCGCTCTTGGCCATCCCCTCGATATCAATGGCACAAGAAAAAAATCTACAGGAAGTAAAAATTAGGCACAAAAAAAAATGGCACTAATAGCCAAGATGGGCGCTTAAAATCCTTTGCATCAGGAATGAAAATACTCGCTATTGATTCGGCATTAATAGCCCAATACCAACAACATAGTTTAGGTATATTGCTTAGTCAGCAAGTACCTGTATTCATCAAATCTTATGGTATCAACAGTATGGCTACGCTGAACTTTCGAGGTTCCTCTGCAGCGCAGTCGCAAGTGATATGGAATGGCATTCCGCTCAACAGCGCCTCATCAGGCATCACGGATGTATCTACCCTAAGTGTGGGTAATTTTGATCAAATACACATTGTATATGGAGGATCCTCTTCACTACTCGGAACGGGGAATGTCGGAGCAGCATTGCTATTGGATAATCATTTTGAAAAGCCAGTCAACAGCAAAAAATGGACTAGCAAATTGGGGGCTGAGCTAGGCAGCTTTGGTCAAACAAAATGGAGCTTTCAAGAACAATTTGCCGGTAAAAAATGGTTTCTTTCTGCAAAAGTAATGCAGCAACAAGCCAACAATAATTTTGGATACCAGACTGAACAGAACATTTGGAAAAAAATGAACAATGCAGTGCTCCATAGCAGCAGTGCCCTAATGAATATAGGTTATAAAATAAATCAACAAACATCAATCCGATTCTCTATTTGGCATCAGCAATTCCATCGTGAAATTCCACCAGCCTTATTCGAACAATATTCTGCGAAAAAACAAACAGACAAAGCCTTACGGATTTTTCTTGGTTTTGATAAAGAGTATAAATCATCAATAAAATTGTATGCTAAGACAGCCTATATAGAAGAGGACATGCACTATGAAGATGCTTCAATATTGATGCGCAACCAAAACAAAGTGCAACAATTTCATCAAGAATTGGGTTGGAAAAAATCAATGCGGCATCAGCAAGAAATTTTAATTTTTGCACCCATTACTATTGCATGGATGCGTCAACAATTGGACACTATAACGCGCTATCAAAACAGGTTTGCCATTGCTGCAGCCTATAGCATTAAAGCCCTCAAAGAAAAATTACACTATGCCCTAAATGCTCGTTTTGAAACTATCAATGCGACAAACATTTTTTTGACAGGAACCAATGCACGATTTACAGTGCATCCTTTTGTTCAACTAAGGGCCAACCTACAAAAAAGCTATCGTGCACCCACCCTAAATGAATGGTACTTTCAGCCAGGCGGTAACGTAAATTTAAAACCCGAAAAAGGCTGGAACGCCGACGCTGGATATGAACTCACTATGCCCCTAAAGAACAACATACTATTGAAACATGACCTAAGTATGTTTAACCGAAATATCCAGGATTGGATATTGTGGTATGGGGGCTCTATCTGGACACCCCATAATATTGCAAAAGTGCATAGTAGAGGCATAGAAAGCTTTAACTCTTTACATTGGAAATCTGGAGACTGGCAAACACATTTAGGATTGAATAGCTCCTTTGTTTTGGCCACAACAATCGAAAGCCATCAAGCTAATGATGGGAGTATTGGCAAGCAAATCCCTTATTCACCGCGCTATAATGGCCAAGCACTTGTAGGATTTAGCTTTAAAAGGATTTCCTGTAAATATAACCATACCTACACTGGCTATCGATTTGTCACCACCGACGAATCACAATATGTAGCACCCTATCATACAGGCAACATCTTCGCTGCCTACGACCTGGATCTAAAAAAAACAAGGCTGCAAATAAATATTCAATGCAATAATCTTTGGAACGAAAAGTATCAAGTAGTGCATCTTCGCCCCATGCCCTTGCGTAATTGGGCAATGGGCTTTAATGCCGCATTCTAGGGTACTGGGTCGTAACCGCTTTTACCCCAGGGATGACAAGAGGCAATACGCTTCAAGGCCATCCAACCACCTTTAAAGGGACCATGTTTCTTAATAGCCTCAGCACCATAAGCACTGCATGTAGGTGTATAGCGACAACTCGCACCTAATAAAGGAGATATGCCTTGTTGGTATACTTTAATGAACCCTAAAAATAAAAAGCTACAAAAACTACGCATTGGCATCGCGAGGGATTGGTGGAAAATACTTGCTCAGTATTTCAATAGATTGAAGTACAGCTTGCTCAATGGTCTTAAAATCTGGATTAGGTTGACCTGTAAAAATAAAGAACAAATGCAGCTGTGCATCGGCAGGGATAACTTCGTATAAATGATGTTTGTGCAAACGCCAAGCCTCGTGCACCAATCTTTTCACTCGATTGCGATTTACAGCAAGTGCCGTTCTTTTTTTGGGTACAGACACACCTATTCTCACGGGCGAAAGGTCAATGCCACGTGGCAATTGCAGCCAAATACACTTGAGCGGAAATGAAGAAAACGCTTTCCCTATTTGGAAAAGCGTTTTAATGTGTTGCTCTCGTTTTAGCCGCTCGTGAACTGTAAAAGTGTAGCGAATGGCAGAAAATTTAATAAAAAATTACTTAGCTAATTTCTTGTCAGAAACAGTCAATCTTTTACGTCCTTTTGCACGGCGAGATGCTAATACTTTGCGACCATTTGCAGATTCCATACGTTTACGAAAACCATGAACTGATTTACGACTACGACGACTGGGTTGGTATGTACGTTTCATAAGCTTTTATTTATGCCCTTCTTTTAATAGGGCTGAATTAATTTTAAAAATCGGATTGCAAAAGTAAGGCTTTAATTGACAATTTCAAAAAATAGATTGCAATAAATCTGAAAGTTTTTTTAATTTAGTCCTTATGATGGAACAGAACCTAAAAATGGGTAGTAAAATGAGCATTGCGACGCTTTTCTGCTTGCTTTTAGGGTCAATATTGTACTATCAAGAGCGGATAATTTTTTCGGATGCTGCTTGGGTGGTGTACAATATCATCAACAAAAAAGAACTATTTATAATCGAGCATCGCTATGGTGCTTTTATTTCACAGATTTTTCCGCTTATAGGCGGCTATCTTGGCTTGTCTTTATCTACTATACTGCTATTGTATAGCATAAGCTTCACTATATTCTACCTAAGCACTGCCCTTTATTTGCATTGGATCAAACAATACAGCTTATCCATATTATTGGGCTTTTATTACACCATATGTTGCACAAGCGCTTACTATTGGACCAATAATGAAGTGCATCAAGCGACAGCCTGGTTAATGATTTTTTTGGGTAGCACCCTGCACCATGAAGCCATAAAAAGCAATAGGTTGTTTTCCTATGCCTTATTTACCTTACTTGCATTCCTCGCCATTTTTAGCCATCCATTAATTCTATTTAGCGCTAGCTTTTTGTGGGGCTTTCTTTATGTAGAAAAGAAAGAGGGATGGGTTGCGCATAAGAGCTTTTGGTTCTATACGCTCATACTTGTAATCATTTTAAGTATAAAGTTATACATGAGCCAGAAGGGATGGTATGATGGTGAAAAAATTTCCAATATAAAATCTGCTAATTGGGT
>JAXITL010000055.1:0-12647 GCA_034680125.1 Chitinophagaceae bacterium | reverse complement strand
TCCCAAGTGATGTGCTCCAAGTAAGCGTCTTGGTCGTCATTAAATTTTTGCGGCACTTTAAAATGGGGCAACAAAATATCGCGCTCCAATTTTAGAGGCTTTACCTTATCCACAATCATGCCCGTATTGTCAATCGCCTCGGGTAAGTCGTGAAAGAGGTTAGACATTTCGTCCGTTGTCTTGAAATAAAATTGGTCGTTGTAAAAAGCAAAGCGCTTATTGCGCATACCGCCATCATCATCCCCAAAATCTTTCATTTTTTCGGTGGCTTGCTTTTCGCCTGTATTGATGCAGAGTAAAATGTCGTGGGCATTGTAATCTTCTACATCTACATAGTGCGAATCGTTGGAGGCGATAATGGGTACCCGATATTTTCGGGCAAATTTCACCAACACTTCGTTCACCTTTAATTGGTCGGGGATTTCGTGCCGTTGAAACTCTACATAATAATCTTCTCCAAACAAATCCAACCACCATTTGAAGACCTTTTCTCCCGCTTCTTCGCCATGCTCTAAGATAGTTCGTGGCACTTCGGCACCGAGGCAACAAGTAGTGGCAATCAAGCCTTCGTGGTGTTGCAGCAATATTTCTTTATCGATACGGGGATACTTACCATATAGCCCTTCCATATAGCCGATGGAGCAAAGCTTTACTAGATTTTTATAACCAATTTCATCTTTGGCGAGCAGCAATTGGTGGTAACGTTTATCTTTTTCTTCTTTGGTAAATTGGCGCTTGTGGCGGTTCTCCACCATATAAAATTCGCAGCCCACAATAGGCTTTACGACGGGTTCTAGGATGTCTTTTCCATCCTCTGTTTTGCCCACCACCTTGGTTTTTTTCCAAGCTTGTGCCACAAAATCAAATACCCCAAACATATTGCCATGGTCGGTAATAGCGAGCGCGGGCATTTCGTCTTTGATGGCTTTGGCATACAAGCGTGAAATACTCGACGCTCCATCGAGAAGCGAATATTGGGTATGATTGTGCAGGTGAGAAAACTTCATAAAAACAAATAGTAAATCCCTACAAAAAGGGGATTACAAAATAACGCAAATCTGCAGGGAAAAGTAGGGATTAGTTTTCCACAAAGGCTAAAAGAATTTTGGGGGCAATCAAGCTTTTATCTCCTTCGTTGGGATTTGGGTCTCGGGCTGTTGCTTGTACTCTTCGCTGCGCTGCGGGGTACCGCTGCCATCCCGCGCAGATGGGGCTTGGGGAATGCTATTGGGCTTTGCTATTTGTGTGTGTACGGATTACAAATCCGCTGTATCTATTCTTCGGGATGCCCTACGGAACATCCCGAACAGCGGGTTTTAACTTCATATGCCTTGCGACAATAAGATTAAATTTCTGTTCTTGTACATGTCGTTTGGCAAGTGTTGCAGCGAGCTCCACTCAACACCCGAAAAGCTGGCTAACGATCAGGGATATTTAAAATTGTCAGGCTGAGCGGAGACGAAGCCTAAGGCAATTTTAAATATCCTATTTATTGCTATGGTGCGACTCGTTGGTACAGGTAGCCAATATTTTCAGCAGGTCAATTTCACCTGCTATTAGTGCCTCTTTCTTTTTTCTGCTCCAACCTTTTACTTGCTTTTCAAAAGCAATTGCTTGCTGCACAAAGTGAAAGTCTTGTTGAAAAACCAATTGTACTGGCCGACGATTGATGGTATAGCATTGGGGGTTTCTACCATTTTCGTGTTCATCCAACCTTCTGCACAACTCGTTGGTGATGCCTGTATAGAACGTGTTGTCGGAACATTTGAGGATATAAACGCTGTACTTGTGCATTTATGAAATAGTTTTTTAGAAATTTTTTTTAGTATTTCCCTTCATCGGTTTTTGTCTTAGGCTTCGTCTCCGCTCAGCCTGACAAAAACCGATTTCGGACGTAGTAGGCTATGGAAAACAGCTTAAACAGGTTTTTGCTTTGATAAAATCTTGCAGCCCCTACGGCAAAAATTAATTACTAAAAACCATTTAAAATGTTTGGTTTTTAAACAGTTCGTGTGTTGTGTGCAGTATGAATCAAAATTTAGATTTTAATTCTTTATTGGTTCCAATTTCCCTGAATATTGTTGGGTTGTCTTCTAAATATCTTATCGTAATTATATCTCCGACATTGAATTCATCAGATTCCCTTTTTATATACAATTCGTTATTCGCTTTAGAAAAGGATTTAATCATAAAATAGTATTCATACCGTGAGCCTTTTCCTGGCGAGTAATACTTTTTATAAATATGAGTTTGCAAGTACTTTCCTTTTTTGTTTAAGCTTTCAATTTCAATATTGTCAAAATAAACAAACATTAGATTTGAAGCTATTGAAAAAATGGCACAAACGATTAAACTAATAAAGAATCTTAAAGCTACCAATATTTTCTTGCCTAATTGAAATCTAGATTGAAATGATTCACTGATGTAAAGTCCAATAATTATTCCCTCTATTATAAGAATTCCACCTGCCAGTATAGAGAAGGCAAAACGATAATAAAAAGAAATATAATTATTTAATTCTGCTTGTTTAAGGATAAATACTATTCCAAGAAAAAAAAGTCCTAGGATGGTAGGAATTAATATCCCCTGTTTAAAATTATCTTTATTGATAAAATCCTGCATAAGGATATTAATTCTTCAAGTTTAAGTTGATGCTCAATTGCGTTGTACATAACATCAGTCTGTGAAAAAAATAGTTCGCAAACTTCATCAAAATTAGGAAAAAAATTTCTCCGCCATTGTTGGTGTTTAGAAAATTGTTTCCCACAATTTTTCCTAACAACTATTAATTTTTGCGGGGCTTTGTTTCATTGCCTGCACCTCAAGACCAACAAGGGCGAAATGCGCGATCGAAGCGAGCCCCACTCAACACCTGAAAAGCCTCTGTGTCTTTGCCCCTTTGCGCCTTTGCGTGAAAAAAATAACCGCTAGTTAAGGCCCAAAGAATGTTGCTTGCCCTGACGGTGTGACACAAGTAAACCTCAAAAATTCTGAGAAAGTCGACAAACAAAAAACAATGCCACTAAGCATTAAACATTATTTTTGCCCTGTAATGACAAAACTTTCTGTAAACATCAATAAAATAGCGACCCTGCGCAATAGTCGTGGTGGCAATAATCCCAATGTATTGCAGGCTGCTATGGACTGTCAGCGTTTTGGTGCCGATGGTATTACCGTGCATCCACGCCCTGATGAGCGCCATATCCGCTATGCGGATGTGCGTGAAATCATGCCACATATCACTACCGAATTCAATATAGAAGGCAACCCCACCGAAGATAAATTTGTACAATTGGTGTTAGAGGTAAAACCGCATCAGGTAACGCTCGTCCCGGATGCCCTCGGACAACTCACCAGCAATCATGGTTGGGATACCATCAAAGAAGCCAAATACTTGCGCGATATAGTAGCCCTTTTTAAAAAAGAAGGCATCCGTGTTTCGATATTTATAGACCCCGTTATAGCACTTGCCGAAGCGGCATTCGATACCGGAACAGATAGGGTAGAATTGTATACAGAACATTTTGCACAGCATTATGCAATCGACAAAAATGCGGCGATTAAAGATTATGCTGCTGCTGCACATGCTGCATCAGCAAAGGGATTGGGCATCAATGCCGGTCACGATTTGGATAGGCATAACCTTAAGTTTTTTGCACAAAATATTCCGCAGCTGGCCGAAGTTTCTATTGGGCATGCACTCATAGCCGATGCCTTGTATTATGGTCTTGAAAATACGGTGCAAATGTATCAGCGTTGTCTCAAAACCTTGTAATATGGCTAAGAAAAAACAACTCACATTTGAAGAATTGTTGGATCGAGAATTGGGTCTAGAGGGTTCTGAAAACAGAAAAGCCTTTGAATCGAAAACACGGTTTTTTGAATTGAGTGATCTGATTAAAACTGCCCGATTAGATGCCGGAATGACCCAACAACAATTAGCCGATAAAATAGGTACACAAAAAAGCTATATTTCAAAAATTGAAAATGGCAATTGCGACCTGCGTTACTCCACACTGCTGCGCATCTTCGAAGATGCTTTTGGTAAAAATCTGAATATAATTGTGGAGTAATTACGCCTCAAAAAATCAAAAATAAAATGTTGCAAAAAAGCACTGTAAATCGGTTTTTGAAATTAGTTCCTTGGGCAATAATTGTTTTAGGAATTGTACTTCGCTTGGTGGTTTTTGTGCAAAATAGAAACTTGATTATCGATGAAGCCAATATTGTTCGGAACTTAAACGAACGCTCTTTTGTTGAATTGTTGAAGCCTTTATTTTATGATCAATTTGCGCCGCCCCTCTTTTTGTTTTTGTGCAAGTGTAGCATGCTTTGTTTAGGTGCTTATGAATGGGTATTGCGATTATTCCCTTTTCTGTGCAGCATCGCCAACTTGTTTTTGTTGTATGCTTTATTGAAAAAAGTACCTATAGGCAAGGCTATTTTTTATCCGCTTTTTCTGTTTGCCACTGGCATGATTTATCTGCGTTATGCCACCGAATGCAAGCAATATTCGTCGGACATTACGGTTTCTTTAAGCCTTGTTTTATTGGCCTTGAAATATGATATTGGCCTTAGCCCAAAACCTAAGTTTTTGCTCATTTGGTTGTTTGCTGGCTCCATTGCTATTTGGCTGTCGATGCCATCGGTGTTCGTTTTGGCGGCTGTGGGTCTTTATTATTTTGTGCAAGCGCAAGAGCGTAAAAATCTACACTTGCTCACACCTTTTGTAGCGGTAACTGCCATATGGCTTATGCAGTTTGTGCTCTATTATTTCATGTTGCTTAAGCCCTCTACCGAAAATACTTATTTGCAACAAGCACATATTCCGCATGTGTTTATTTTGCCACCACTTTCTTTATCCGATTGGCAACATAATGCGGATGCCTTTGCTACTTTTTTCGATCTATGGGCTGGGCATTGGGTCTTGTCTTTTGTCTTTCATCTGTTCTTGTTATGTGTTGGAATTGTGTTGCTTTGGCGCCAAGACAGAGGAATATTTATATTGTTATTTGTGCCTTTTTTGTTGCTTGTTTTTGCAGTTGCTTTTCATCAATTTACACTGTTACCTCGAGTATGTTTGTTTGTGTATCCCTTGCTGTTGGCCATTATGGGCAAAGGTTTGGCTCATTTGTTTTCGTTTACATTTTATCGATTGGCGTTCCTTCCAACATTAGTTATTTGTGTCATTACGATGATTAATTTTAATAAAATAGAATGGCTAGAGGATGCGCCAAAGTTTGACCGAACAACCGATGGATTTGAATGGCTTGCCAAAAGGCAAATAGGTGGAAATGCTTGTTATATTCACGATTTGTTGCGCCCACAAAAAATATATTACACCACCATTCACCCCGATAGCAGTCGCTGGTCAACGTTTAAAAAATGTACCATTTTTAATGGTTATACAGATTTCGATTCCTTGTGTGCCACCGCCCATGGAAAAGTAGCTTTTATGTTTTGGCCAGATGAGCAAGTAGAGTTTCATCACTACGAACAAGTTTTGCAGCAGCAATTTGTCCTGCGTGATTCGCTTTTTTACAAAGAGATGAAAACCTTTATTTTGGAAGGAAACTAATGATTTGGGGCTCTTCCTTTTTCATAAAAAAATTAAATTTCCACAAAAAAGCATGCTTTACCCACAATATAAATCCTCTTAGTTGCTTGGGTATATTTTAATTGGAATTGCCTTCTTTTTTCGATACTTTTGTCACGCTTTTAGCATATAGAAAATCCGATTATGTTAGAGCGTTTTTTTATTAGTATCATACAATCATTTACATAGAAATAATGAGTACAGAAAACGAAGTTCTTAAGGTGCCTGCAGATTACGGTGCCAATAGTATTCAAGTATTAGAAGGTTTAGAGGCAGTGCGTAAGCGTCCTGCGATGTACATTGGTGATATTGGCCAAAAAGGCTTACACCATTTGGTATATGAGGTAGTGGATAACTCAATTGATGAAGCATTAGCCGGTCATTGTACGCATATCGAAGTGATTATTCACCCAGACAATTCTATTAGCGTTCAGGATGATGGTCGTGGTATTCCCACAGGAATGCACGAAAAAGAAGGTCGTTCGGCCCTAGAGGTGGTTATGACGGTCTTGCATGCAGGAGGTAAATTTGATAAGGATTCTTATAAAGTATCAGGTGGTTTGCATGGTGTGGGTGTGAGTTGTGTCAATGCATTGAGTAGCATGTTGCATGTTACTGTTGAGCGCGAAGGCAAAAAATTTGAGCAAGAATATTCTTGTGGTATTCCAAAATATTCTGTTAGAGAGGTAGGTCCTGCAAGCAAGCGTGGTACCCATGTTCATTTTCAGCCTGATCAAACAATTTTTAAAGAGCATGTTTATGTCCGTGAGATTTTGGCCGGTCGTTTACGTGAATTATCTTATCTAAATAAAGGTATCCGCATCACCCTTACAGATGAGCGCGAGCAAGATGACAATGGTGCGAATATTGTTGAACATTTTTTTAGCGAAGGGGGTATTGTAGAGTTTGTACAAATGTTGGATCGTAATGGTAAGCGCGAGCCATTGTTGCCCTTTCCTATTTATGTAGAAACACATGATGCAGAGACAAATGTTGCAGTGGACGTGGCTTTGAGCTATAACACCTCTTATAGTGAGCACATTTTTTCTTACGTTAATAATATCAATACCATTGAAGGGGGTACACACGTTTCGGGTTTCCGCCGTGCCATTACCCGCGTGTTCAAAGCTTATGGCGATAAGAACAAAATGTTCGAAAAAGCCAAAGTAGAAATCTTGGGTGACGACTTCCGCGAAGGGATTAGTGCGATCATTTCTGTTAAAGTTCCTGAACCTCAATTTGAAGGACAGACCAAAACAAAATTGGGTAACAATGATGTGATGGGTGTTGTGGATGTATCGGTGAGCCGTGTACTGGAAGCCTATCTTGAAGAGCATCCCAAAGAAGCCCGCATCATTATTGATAAAGTAATTATTGCTGCACAAGCTCGTGCTGCTGCGCGTAAAGCCCGTGAAATGGTGCAACGTAAAAGTGTATTGAGTGGCGGTGGTATGCCGGGCAAACTAGCGGATTGCTCCGATAAAGATCCTGAGCGTTGTGAATTGTACCTTGTCGAAGGAGATTCGGCAGGTGGAACGGCCAAACAAGGCCGCGACCGTCACTATCAGGCTATCTTACCCCTACGTGGTAAAATATTAAACGTAGAAAAAGCACAGGAACATAAAATTTACGAAAACGAAGAGATCAAAAATATGTTTACAGCCTTGGGTGTAAGTGTCGGTACGCCCGATGATCCCAAAGCTTTGAACTTAACAAAACTGCGTTACCACAAAATCATCATCATGACCGATGCCGATGTGGATGGTTCGCATATTGCTACCTTGATCTTAACGTTCTTCTTCCGCTACATGAATGCCTTGGTGCAACAAGGTTATGTGTACCTCGCACAACCTCCCTTGTATTTGGTAAAGAAAGGTAAAGACGAAGAGTATGCTTGGACCGAAGATGACCGTAAGCGCGCCGTAGCAAGAATGGCCAATGGCAAGGAAGACAGCGTAGGTATTCAGCGCTATAAGGGTCTGGGAGAGATGAATGCAGAACAGTTGTGGAGCACTACTATGAACCCCGAAACCCGCTCGCTAAAACAAGTGACAATTGATAGTGCTGCTGAAGCAGATCGTATTTTTGCTATGTTGATGGGTGATGAAGTTCCGCCACGCCGTGAGTTTATTGAGAGCCACGCCAAGTATGCAAAAATTGATGTCTAGAAAGTAGGAAATTCTTTTTTGAAAAGGCTGCAAGCGATTGCAGCCTTTTGTTTTTTTAATAGAATGCTTTTGTTGGAAATACCCTGCTGTTTAAAAACAACAGTCTACATATGTACTTGTGATTTTGGTCGACTCATTCTCTGCTTTTTTGTTGGATCGTTTTTTAGGATGATTTTTTATAATATTTAGTGCCATTCCGGAAGGATAAAAATCAGGAAACATTTGTCCAAAGTCCTCGATACATTTTGTTAAGGAAGCCCTTCATTTTTTTTGAAGCATTTTTCTGGTTAGTGTAAAGCCGATGAGAATACAATGGATTTGCCTTCATATGCCTTTTATTTTATTAAAATAAAAGGCATTACAAGTTAATATTAAAACTATATTGTTAAGGGTTGCTTTAATAGGAACAATAACATATCTTTGGCACAATAATTATTTTGTATCAATAGTAAATAAATTTATATGAATACAGGCATTTACAAAAAAATATCATTTTGGATCTTAGTTGTACTCCTGAGTATGGGGACTCAAAATGTATTTGCCACGCTTACAGTAAGTTCGTCCTCCATTTCATATTGTAAAGGGGCTTCAACCGATTCTGTTCTCATAAAATCCCTTGTATCTGCTACGGGAGCAATCGGATGGTCTACTGATCCAACTGCTGGTACGCCTTCATTTACGGCTCCTATCCCTAGTTCATCAACTGTTGGTACCACCACTTATTGGGTAAGTGAATTTGATGGTTCTTCATGGAGTACACCTCGCGTTCAAATTGATGTAATTGTCAATGATTTGCCTGCTAATCCCTCTGTAGCCTCGCCTATCGATGTTTGTCAAGGTGAAACGGCTGCAGCATTATTAGCTTTTGGTACTGATTTGAAATATTATGATGGTACACTCGCTTATTTGGGCACCACAGCACCGGTACCGGTTACGACTACCGCTGGTATACAGACATTTTATGTAACACAAACTGATGCTACTACCACTTGTGAGAGTGATAAAGAACCCATTACCATCAATGTCAATGCTAGTCCTGCCGCACCAACAGTGACTTCTCCAGTTAATTTGTGTGAGGGTATTGCCGCATCTGCACTGAGTGCAACGGGTACAAGTCTTTTATGGTACACGGTATCCTCTGGAGGAACAGGTAGTGCAACTGCCCCAACACCCAGTACTACAACTACAGGTACCACTACCTATTATGTAAGCCAAAGCGATTTATCAACGGGTTGCGAAGGCTCAAGAGCATCTATTGATGCGGTTGTCAATTCCATTCCCTCTGCACCTGGAGTAAGTGATGTAAATTATTGTCAAAATGACATAGCATCAGCATTGACCGCCTCAGGTACTTCTTTGAAATGGTATACTGCCGCAACAGGTGGTACTGGATCGA
Source organism: Chitinophagaceae bacterium (assembly GCA_034680125.1). Classification (GTDB taxonomy): domain Bacteria; phylum Bacteroidota; class Bacteroidia; order Chitinophagales; family Chitinophagaceae; genus Rurimicrobium. Next base: position 3,487 of record JAXITL010000055.1, on the reverse strand, counting down.
GTACCGCACCAACACCATCAACGACAACGGTAGGTTCTACAAATTATTATGTAAGCCAAACAGTGTCTACTTGCGAAAGTCCAAGAGCATTGATTACAGTTACCGTATATGGATTACCAACAATTTCAGGAACATTAAGTGTATGTGGAATTGGTTCATCAATAACCTTGACTGGTTCTGGTACACCAGATGGTTCAACTCCATGGACATCGTCAGATCCTGCAGTTGCAACAGTTGATGCAAGTGGTGTTGTCTCTCCTGTTGCATTTGGTACTACAACAATTACTTATTTGAATAGTAATGGTTGTGAAGCATCAGAAATTTTTACAGTTAACTCTTTACCAACAATAATAGGTACATTAAATGCCTGTGAAGGTTCTACTTCAAGTTTGTTAGGATCTGGAACGCCAGATGCTTCAACCCCATGGACATCATCAGATGCTACCATTGCAACGGTTGATGGAAGTGGTGTTGTAACTGCTATTGCTCCAGGAACGGCCACAATTACCTATTTAAATAGCGATGGATGTTCATCAACAGAAACATTTACGGTAAATGCATTACCCATAATTTCAGGATCATTTTATGTTTGTGGAGTCGGTTCATCAATAACCTTGACTGGTTCAGGTACGCCAGATGCTTCAACTCCATGGACATCATCAGATGCTACCATTGCAACGGTTGATGGCAGTGGTGTTGTAACTGCTATTGCTGCAGGAACGACAAATATTACCTATCTAAATAGTGATGGCTGTTCATCAACACAAACTTTTGAAGTATACGCTAATCCGACTATTACTGGTACATTAAATGCATGTGAGGGATCTACTTCAACTTTAATAGGATCGGGAACTCCAGATCCTTCAACTCCATGGGTATCATCAGATGCTACCATTGCAACGGTTGATGGCAGTGGTGTTGTAACTGCTATTGCTGCAGGAACAGTTACTATTACTTATTCAACCTTTGAAGGCTGTTTCTCAACAGAAACTTTTATAGTAAACGCATTACCAACAATAGGCGGTACATTCAGCGCATGTGAAGGTGCTACTTCAAGTTTAACAGGATCAGGTACACCTGATGCTACTACACCATGGACATCATCAGATCCTGCAGTTGCAACAATTGACGGAAGTGGTGTTGTCTCTGCGATTACTGCAGGAACGACTAATATTACCTATTTAAATAGTGATGGATGTTCATCAACAACAACATTTACTGTACACGCATTACCAACGATTTCAGGAACATTAAGCGTTTGCGGAACGGGTTCATCAATAACCTTGACTGGTTCTGGAACTCCTGATGGTTCAACCCCATGGACATCATCAGATCCTACAGTTGCAACAATTGATGCAAGTGGTATAGTAACTCCACTTGTGGACGGAACTACAACAATTACCTATTTGAATAGTAATGGTTGCACAACATCAGCAATTTTTACCGTTAATCCATTACCCTCCATTACAGGTACATTAACTGCCTGCGAAGGTGCTACTTCAAGTTTGTCAGGAACTGCAACAGCAGATGCAACGACACCTTGGACATCATCAGATGTTTCGGTTGCCACGATTGATAATTTTGGATTAGTAACAGCGCTTACTGCTGGCACTACTACCATTACCTATTTGAATAGTGATGGTTGTAGTATTACGGCAACCTTTACGGTTAACCCATTACCCGCAGCACCAATAGTTACTACACCAGTTACTTATTGTAAAGGAGCTACGGCATCTGCATTAACTGCTACAGGTTCTGATTTATTATGGTATACAACTGCTACTGGAGGATCGGGTAGTGTTGCTGCTCCAACTCCTGGTACAGCTACTGCGGGTACTACTATATATTATGTAAGCCAAACCAGTGGTTTGGGTTGCGAAGGTCCAAGAGCGAGTATAAGCGTAGTGGTGAATCCAATTCCCGCTGCACCTACAGTTACCCCCCTTACCAACCTATGTAAAGATGTTCCTGCTAGTCCTTTGACCGCGACTGGTTCTAGTTTATTATGGTATACCGCTGCATCAGGTGGTACAGGTTCTAGTACAGCCCCAACGCCCAATACGGCTATAGTGGGTCTTAAATCTTTTTATGTAAGCCAAACCGTATTGGGTTGCGAAAGCCCTCGTGCTACTATTTCTGTTAATGTAAGGGTATTACCCCTAGCACCAACAGTAGTTACTCCGGTAGCCTATTGTCAACTAGCCACTGCTACTGCATTAACAGCCACTGCCATTTCGTCTCCATCACATTCATTGAAATGGTATACGGTGGCTACAGGCGGCACGAGTTCAGCAACGGCACCTACACCGCTTACCACAACTGCAGGCACTACAAATTTTTATGTAACGCAAACGAATCCTTCAACAACTTGCGAGAGCCCAAGGGCTTTAATTGCAGTGGTTGTTAATCCAACACCTACCATTACCGGTACTTTGGGTATTTGCTTGAGTTCAACTACTACCTTGACGGGTTCTGGTACACCTGATGGATCAAGCCCTTGGACTTCTTCTGCTCCAGGTGTTGCTACCATTTCCAGTTCAGGAGTCGTGACTGCAGTTACTGCAGGGACCACTACCATTACTTACTTAGACAATAAAGGTTGTACGACAACTGCTAGCTTGATTGTGAGTGCAAACCCTGTTATATCAGGTACCTTGAGCGCTTGCGTTGGATTGAGCTCTACTTTAACTGCTACAACTAGTCCAGATGCTACAAGCCCCTGGTCGTCATCTGCTGCAGGTGTTGCTACCATTTCAAGTTCAGGTGTTGTGACTGCAGTAGCTGCAGGTACCACAACCATTACCTATACCAATATTTACGGTTGTACCACAACCGCAACCTTTACGGTTAATGCATTACCTACTCCAACAATTGCTGTAGCAGAGACTTCTGGAACAACGAATGACGATGCCACAATCTGTACCGGCGCGAGTGCTTCGATGACAGCGAGTGGTGGATCGACTTACTTATGGAGTACCGGTGCTACAACAGCTGCGATTACGGTAAGTCCAACCGCAACAACAAGCTATACCGTAACGGTAACGAATGCGAGTGGTTGTGATTCAATCATCAACCAAACGATTACGGTTAATCCATTACCAACACCTGCAATAGCTGTAACAGAGACTTCTGGAACAGCAGCTAATGATGCGATCATTTGTGTTGGCGATAGCGCTACGATGACAGCGAGTGGTGGAACGACTTACTTGTGGAGTACGGGTGCTACAACAGCAGCGATTACTGAAAGCCCAACCGCAACAACAACATATACCGTAACGGTAACGAATGCGAACAACTGTTCTGCAACAGCTACCCAAACGATTACGGTTAATCCATTACCAACACCTGCGATTGCTGTAACAGAGACTTCTGGAACAGCAGCTAATGATGCAATCATTTGTGCTGGCGATAACGCTACCATGACAGCGAGTGGTGGATCGACTTACTTGTGGAGTACAGGTGCTACAACAGCAGCGATTACTGAAAC
>JAXITL010000054.1:0-13220 GCA_034680125.1 Chitinophagaceae bacterium | reverse complement strand
TCGTAGCGGCCGCCACCACCAATGCTGCCCATTTTGATGCAATTGCAATTCACTTCGACAATAATGCCCGTGTAATAGCTCAGTCCGCGCGCTAGGGTGAAATCAATTTTCAATGTTGAATTGTTCCACTCAAGCTTAGCTAATGTGCTGTGGTAGCCAATCGTATCGCGCAATTCTTTGATGCCTGCTATCCCTTCGCTAATTTCTTTAGCAATAAATTCCTGCTCAAGAATGTCAAGTTCTGTACAATTTATCAAACGAATGATGTCCTGGATTTGTGGATCACTCAATCCCCTTTCGCTTAATTCTTTCACAACCCCTTCTTCACCCACTTTATCCAACTTGTCAATGGCTGTGGTGATGTCTATCAATTTTTCTTCGGCGCCACAATATTGGGCAATACCTGTCAACACCTTGCGACTATTGATTCTTACCACAATCTCTGGTATGGCTAGTTGAAAAAAGGCTTCGCGATAGATGTACAAGAGTTCGGCTTCATTGATGAGCGAATTAGTGCCCACAATGTCCACATCGCATTGCCAAAACTCGCGATAGCGTCCTTTTTGTGGGCGGTCGGCACGCCATACTGGTTGCATCTGATAGCGGCGGAAAGGGAATTGCAATTCGTTTTGGTGCATCACTACATAGCGAGCAAAAGGTATAGTGAGGTCGTAGCGAAGCGCACGTTCAGTGAGGTTGACATCGTTTTTGCCTTGCAATACATTTTCTAATGCACTACGTGTTTTGTCGTGTTTGTTCGGGTCGTTCAGTCCATTATTCAGCACCTTGAAAATCAAGCGATCACCTTCCTCTCCATATTTACCCATAAGGGTGCTGAGGTTTTCCATACTCGGGGTTTCGATGGGCTGAAAGCCACATTGCTCAAATATGTTGCGCAATGTGGCGAGTAAGAATTGGCGTTTACGCACCACTGCTGGCGTGAGGTCGCGCGTGCCTTGAGGTACAGATGGTTTAGACATATGGGGGCAAAAATAGTGTTTAATCTTTGATGATTAATGGTACTTGTCAATGATTTTGTGGCAGGTTTTTTCAATAAGTTCATATACGGGTAAATAGCCGCTTTCATCGCCATACCATGGGTCGGGTACTGATTCCGTGCTGCCTTCATGGAGCTCACCGAGGAAAAGCTTTACTTTGTGCATGGGTGCCTTGGGTCCGCCTATTTTTTCGATCTCTTGATACACATCTTTGGCCAAAGCATAAACGAGGTCATACTCTTCAAGATGCCTTGATAGAAAGTTAGCGGCTCTTTGTTGGCTGATGTCGATACCGTGTTGTGCACATATTTTTTGGGAGAAAGGATGTGGCGCTTCGCCAATATGATAGCCATTGGTACCTGCCGAATCGATTAGCCAGTCCAAACCATTCTCTTTTGCCTTTTTGCGTAAGACGCCCTCCGCAATGGGTGATCGGCAAATATTGCCTAGGCATACCATCAATATTTTCATGTTAAAGAATATTTTTCCAAGTGTAAGATACTTGTTGCATTGTATTATCCGATGCCTAAGCGATAGTGGTGCTTAGTCCGTTGAAGCACTGTGCTCATCCTTTCTTATGCCGGAGTAAAAGCCTATAGCGCAAGCCCGCCTTTGGAGTATTGAGCTTGTTTATGCCCTATAATGGCGGGCTTAGGCCATAAAAAAGCACCACAATGTTTTGCGGTGCTCTTGGGCTTGTATTGTTTTATTCTTTCCATTTGATGGTACATCCCACAGCCTTTGTTTCAGGGACGTTTACCGGGTTTCCTTCTTGGATATTTTTAAGGGCTTGCTCTACATATTTTTGTTCGGCCAATTGGTAGTTCTCCCAATTGTTGTCTATAGTGCCAATATATTCTACTGTGTTTCTGCCCTCTGTATTGCGCAGCAAATATACCTGTGGGGTGCGTGCTGCACCAAATTGTTTCGCTACGGCTTGAGTCTCGTCATATAGATAAACAAAGGGAAAGCCTTTTTGTTTGGCACGTTCTTGCATTTTTTTGTACGAATCTTCAGGCGAGACTTTGGGGTCATTGGAGTTGATGGCCACTACGGGATATCCTTGTAATGAATAATTGAGGTGTAATTGAATAATACGATCTTCGTATGCCCTAGAATAAGGGCAATGGTTACAGGTAAAAACGATGATGTACCCTTTGGCTTTTGGGATGGATGACAAGGAGACCATTTGTCCATCAATATTTTTTAGCTCAAAGTCTTTGACTTCCGAACCTATCCTATAGCCATCTTGTGCTATAGAGGTGTATGCAATACTGCATAGGGCGATGATGCCTGCAAATAGTTTTTTCATCATTATCTGTGGTTGATTATATATGACGCAAGGTCGTTTTTTGTGGAAAAATAAGATTCTTTAAAGCTGAGTTTCCTGCCTTTTTGATACAAAAATGTGGCGGGAATGCTGCCTTGCCAAGAGGGTTCTAATTGATTAATCCAGATGTTGGGGTCGCCAGCGGCTAATAAATGAGTTTCAATGCTGATTTTCTTTTTGGCCAGAAAGGCATTTACCTCAGCAAGATTGTTATTGGCATCTAGGCTCATCAAAATAAACTTGACAGGCTTCCCTTGCAGCTCTTTGGCTAGCGTTTTGAAGTGGGGTAATTCTTTGACACATGGTCCACACCAGGTTGCCCAAAAATTGACTACATAAACCGTGTCATTATCCTGCAAAATCCGCTCTTGAAATTGTTCGAGCGAAAAGATGTCCGCTACAACATTTTTTTGAGCGTAGGACATAAGGTTTGTAAACAAAAGAATAATGAATAGGAAACGCATAAAGAAGTGCTCATTAAGTTCTGATGGTTCAAATATAGCCTACAAATGAAAGCAAGTCCTTTTTTGGGGGTTTTTTATAAAAAAGAAAGCGCTCGGCCTAAGACATGTTCGCATTAAGTATTATCCATTAATCATTAAACATTACTTTTGCCTGAGCTATGGAAGACTTTGAACAACGTTGGATTAATGTTGAATTTTTTATTAGGGAGCGTTTTGGCAAAAAACCAGACGTAGAGGCTATTTTATACCTTATTGGTATCAACGAGTTGGGCGCTTTTCCCGAAGGGAAAAATTTTACCAAAGAGCAGAAGCAAGACTTAATGCACATAGCAGTATGTAAATTATTGAGCCAAGTGGGCATTTATGTCTTGGATAAATTTGACGATGAGGGTTGGCCACATTATATAGCCACGGGAGTAGAAGCGCCAACGACGCTAAAAGAGCAAGAGCAATTGTTGCAAGAATGTATCATCCGTTATTTCGAAGCATAAGCAATATTCAATGGGGGTAGTATTCAGACAATCGGTAAAAACCACAGCAATCACCTTTGCCGGTGCAGCCTTGGGTGCCATTATTGTATTGGTTGCCTCCAATATGATGCCCAAACAAGAGTTGGGTTTTTCACGCAACCTTACTAGCCAAACGGTTGTGGCCAGTTTTTTTATGCTCATGGGTGTAAGCAGCACCTTGTTCCTGTACTTTCATCGATTTGATGCTGAGGCCGAGAAGGAGCGAAGGGCGGTATTTCTCTCCTTGTGTTTTTTGCTGCCATTGGTAGTGTTCGTTCTATCGATGATTCCCTATTTTTTGTTTCAAGATTATTTGCTCAACAAGTTTTTTCAAGAAGTGGATCGGCCTTTTATGAAGCGCTATATGATGTGCTTCCCCTTGTATACCCTGTTTTATCTCTATACTTCTTTGCTGGAAAACTACATGCTCACCCAGCTCAAGTCGGCAGCCACTAGTTTTGTGCGTGAAGTGTTGTTGAAGGGGCTCAATCTTGCATTGATTCTGTTATATGGTTTTGGGCAGATTAATTACGATGTGTTTATATACAGCTTTGTGTTTTCCAATTTGTTGGCTGTAGTGATATTGCTTTTGTTGGCCAATAAAAATGACTCTTTCAAATTCTCTACTCAGTGGCATTTATTTAGTAAGGCCGAGTATAAAGAGATATTTAGTTTCTCGGGCTATCATGCATTAATGAGTCTCACATTTTCCTTGTTCGGTTTTTTGGATGCCATATTATTGGCCTCCCTTAATCCCGATGGGCTCAATGCTGTGCCCGCATATACTAATGCGGTGTTTATTTCGGGTGTGATGTCTATACCTTACCGTGCGATGAGCGGCATAGCCAGTGCCGATATCAGCAAATCTTTTGCACAAGGCGAGCATGAAAAAGTACGTGATGCGTATAGTCGTTCGGCCATCAATATTTTTATGGCCACCATTTTTATGGGTGTATTGATCGTTTGCAATTTGCATAATGCTGTTAGCATTATGGGGGAGGGTTATGCTGCTGTATTTGCCCTTACCTTAATTATGATGATCGGCAAATTGATGGATAGTGGTACTGGGCTTAATGATGTTGCCTTGAATATGTCCCCCTATTTTAAACTCAATTTTTATTTTTCGATCGGGCTGGTTTTGTTTATGCTTGTTGCTTTCAGGATATTTATACCCCTGTACGGAGTGTATGGAGCGGCTTGGGTATTTAGTATTGCACTGGTTATTTATAATGTGCTCAAAACCTTTTTTGTTTGGAAAAAACTCGGCTTACAACCTTTTTCAAAGGGCACCCTGAGCGCTATTTTTATGGGTGTAGCCATTACCGCTTTGGTTTTCTTTTTGCCTAAAATTTCCAATCCTTATATCGATACCCTATTGCGTAGCGGAGTAGTTGTTGCGCACTTTGTGGGCTTTGTTTATTGGCTGCGCCCCAGTAAAGACATTAGTCATTACATCAACGAAACCCTAAAAAAGAAAAAGTTGTTTTAGCCCTAGCCAAAACAACTTTTAAGTAAAGCATTTATTTACCTATTGCCTATCGCAATCTGTCCACAGATTTCAATAGTGCTTCGTCTTTACGAATGCCACTAAGAGCTAATAACAAAAACACTATTGCCAGTGCTGGAATAATAGGCCCGGGCAAGGCAAAATTATCGTTGGTTGCCGGCGGAACGGCGTTTTTGAGCTTCTGAATGTTCATCAGCATCACGGCAATAAAACCAGCAGAAGCCAAGATGCTTATCCAAGCCATGCCTTTTTGTTGCTTGCGATTTTTAAACATAAAAATGGCAATCAAAGGCAGCAAGGTCATTGTAGCGGCTAAAATCAAGAGCATATATTCATTGCGTGCAGCCAACAAGGAGCTGCTCATTGCTCCTTCAACTGTGTAAGCGTATAAGGGGAAAATAAATAAGGCACCGCTAAAAAAGGCTGCTAAAAAAAACCAAATGGATTGAATGCGTTGAATCATTTTTATTTTGTTTTAAAAGGGACAATTAATTGATGATATGGCTGCCAAAATATGGACGTAATGCCTCGGGAACTACAATGCCTTCGGGTGTTTGAAAATTCTCCAACAGGCAAGCCATAATGCGCGGCAAAGCCAATGAACTGCCATTGAGCGAATGCAACAATTGGGTTTTGCCCTCAGCATTTTTGAAACGTACTTTACAACGATTGGTTTGGAAATTTTCAAAATTGCTCACAGAGCTCACTTCTAGCCAACGCTCTTGCGCAGCACTATACACTTCAAAGTCGTAGGTGAGCGCAGAGGTAAAGCTCATATCACCACCACAAAGCCTAAGAATGCGGTATTCGAGCCCGAGGTTTTGTAATAATTTTTCTACATGCAATACCATATCTTCTAAGGCATCGTAACTTTTTTCGGGGTGGGTAAACTGCACAATTTCTACTTTGTCAAATTGGTGCAAACGGTTAAGCCCGCGTACGTCTTTTCCATAAGAGCCTGCTTCGCGACGAAAACAAGGAGTGTAAGCGGTCATCTTTATGGGCAAATCATTTTCAGCCGTAATCGTATCGCGGTATAAGTTGGTAACGGGTACTTCGGCAGTCGGAATCAAGTAAAAATTATCGGCAGTGGCATGATACATTTGGTCTTCTTTGTCTGGCAACTGTCCTGTGCCATAAGCACTCGCTTCGTTGACCATAAAAGGAGGATACACCTCGTCATAACCCGCACTAGTATTGTAATCTAAGAAATAAGCAATGAGTGAACGTTGTAATTTGGCCCCTTTGCCCATGTATACCGGAAAGCCGCTTCCGGTGATTTTATTGCCCAATTCAAAGTCTATCAGATTGTATTTTGTGGTCAAATCCCAATGGGGTAATTTTTGCGCTTCAAGGCTTGGTCGCACACCGCTTTGGCGCACCACTTCGTTTTCTTCGGGCGTTTTGCCAAAGGGTACAGTACTATGCGGCAGGTTAGGTAGGCGAATGAGTAAATCAAGTTGTTCGGCTTCCATAGCAGCAAGTTGCTGTGCTATTTCTTTGGCCGCTTCTTTTTTGCTGGCTACTTCATTTTTTTGGAGTTCGGCCTCGTCTTTTTTGCCTTGACCCATCAACATGCCAATGCTTTTGGAGGCTGCATTGATTTCCGAGGCAATACGGTCGTTTTCTACTTGCACAAGGCGACGTTTTTCGTCGAGCGCAATGATGGCATCAACGATATCGAGCTCTTTAAAATTTTTCTTTTGAAGACCCGCAATGATCAAGTCTTTATGTTGTCTGAAAAGTTGTAGCGTAAGCATTGTTTGTATTTTGTAAGGGCTGCAAAGATAGTTATTCACCCACTTTGCCTGCAAATAATTGTTCGCCCGCTTCTATTCGCGTATTCAGGCGGTTTTCGCTAGGCGGAATCGGGCAAGAATATCCTTCTTTGTAGGCGCAGTAAGGATTGTAGCATTTATTGAAGTCGAGCCAGATTTTATTGTTGTGAATCTCGATAGTACTCAGGTCAATATATCGCCCACCCCCAAAAGTGCTCTTGTAATTAGTAAGGTCGTTAAAGGGTAAGAACAAGTGGTTTTTCATCTCTCCCTTGGCTGTAAGTTTAAGGCTTTGGTAAATGTTCAACGTGTATTTTTTGCTTTTGATCTTAAACGTGGCGCGGGCATATTGTCGGTATTGTTGTTTTTTGCCACTATGGGTAAGCATATTAAATACCGGGGCATCAGGCGTTAAGCTAAGATCTGCCCAAACAGCATAGCTGCTATTGATGGGATAAAACCGAATAAAGCCCGTGTCTTTTGCTTTGAGTGGGCTGCGCTCTTCGCGGATAAAATCTTCTTTATATTTTTTGCGGAAGGCTGCCATTTCCTCTTCATATCGTTGTCCAAAGCTCGTTTGAGCTAGCAATAGCAACAAAAGGGTAAAAATCGAATTTTGCATGGACTAAAAGGGTAGAAATGGAATAAAAAACAAATAAGAATGCTCAAAAATACCATCATTATCATAAAATATATCCTCGCAAAGGCCGGTATCTTATCTTTGTTTCTTTTTAAAAATAAATATAAGGCTAAGCAATGAGTAAAATGGGCAAAGTATTAGTAGCTATGAGTGGCGGTATCGATAGTACCGTTACCGCACTAATGCTGCACCATCAAGGATATGAGGTGGTGGGGATTACGATGAAAACTTGGGATTATGCCGTTTCGGGTGGCGGCAAAAAGGAAACGGGTTGTTGCAATCTCGATTCGTTTAATGATGCCCGACAAGCAGCCGTAGAGCATGGTTTTCCGCACTATGTTTTTGATATCCGTGAAGAATTTGGCTCACATGTCATTAGCAATTTTGTAGACGAATATATGGCTGGTCGCACGCCAAACCCTTGCGTGCTCTGCAATACTCATATCAAATGGTCGGCTCTGCTCAAAAAAGCAGATGCCTTGGGTTGTGATTTTATTGCCACAGGCCATTATGTAAAAGTGCGCCAAGAAAATGAGCGTTATATCCTCAGCAAAGCCAAAGATTTAACCAAAGACCAAAGCTATGTGCTCTGGGGCTTGGGTCAAGATTGCCTCAGTCGCAGTATTTATCCTTTGGGCGATTTGCTCAAAACGGAAGTGCGCCAAATGGCCGCCGAAATGGGTTATGTAGATTTGTCGAAAAAGGCTGAGAGCTATGAAATTTGTTTTGTGCCCGATAATGACTATCGTGGATTCTTAAAAAGACAAAATCCCAATCTTGAGCTTGAAGTGGAAGGTGGCGATTTTGTGCTCACTGATGGTAGCAAAGTAGGTAAACACAGGGGTTATCCTTTTTATACCATAGGCCAGCGTAAAGGTTTAGATATTGCTTTGGGCCGACCCATATTTGTTACCAAAATCATCCCCGAAACCAATACAGTAGTGCTAGGAGATATTGAGGATTTGAAACAAGGGAGTATGTTGGTGAGTGGATTGAATATGGTAAAATATGCCAGCATCCCCGACGGTATGCGTGCCACTACAAAAATCCGCTATAAAGACCCAGGCACCGAAAGTTCTTTGTATTGGGTAGAAGACAAGCTGAGTGTGCATTTCGATCATTCGGTAAACAGTATTGCCCCCGGCCAAAGTGCAGTTATTTATGAAGGCGACGATGTAGTGGCCGGCGGAATTATCCATTCGGGAATATAATTTTGTCTTTTTGTTATGTTTCTTTAGAAAAAAGATTATTTTTAGCCTCGTTTTACGCGACTATTCTAATTGCACCATATTTAATACAGTATGAATAAACATAAAATTATCCTTGGATTGATGGCTCTAGTGTTTACTACAGCATTGTTGAACTCTTGCAAAAAAGACCGTGTGGTAGTTGATGCTAAGAGCAGCGATTTATACCAAGCATTTTTACCTTTAGAAGTGGGTAAATACATCATTTATGATATCGATTCATCTATTTGGGATGACACAAAATGTATCAAATACACCAATAAATACCAGCACGAATATTTGGTAGCCGATACCTTCCGTGATGCACAAAGACGCTTATCCTATGCGATCAATGTGTTGAGCAGAAAAACCCCGACGGACAAATTTGTAGTAAACGATGTCGTTTATTATACACCCGGTGCCGAGCAAATGGAATATGTTGAAAAAAACATTCGTTTTATGCGTTTGGTAAATCCTATTGTAGAAGGCAAAAAATGGAAAGGAAATATCCTTGTACCTAGCGAAGACCAAGATTATAACTATTTGCAAAACTGGAATTACACCTATAGCAATGTGTTGAAACCCTACAGTAACGGTGCGATTAACTTTGAAAAAACGATTACAGTAAAAGAAGTAGACACCATTTTGAACAACCCTGAGACAATGCCAGACGCTTATGCCTCTTTATTGCAATCAAAATCGGTATATGCTTTTCGTGTAGGTCTTGTTTACCGCGAATACACTTACTGGATTTATGACCCAATTCCTGGCAGCAAAAATTGCCGTAAAGGTGTGGGTGTAACCATGCGTGCGGTAGAGTACAACTAAAAAACAGACTAGATTTTTTTATTCGGGGTGTTGATTGTTGTTTGTTTCAATTAATTTTGAAAGAGCAACCTTCAAAACCCCGAAGTTATGTTTAGGCTATTCCTTTTTTCCTTTCTGATTTTTTTTGGTTTTTGTGCCACAGCGCAAAAGCAATATGCCTTTCGCATTTCCTTTGCGCATAAAAAGGAAACATCCTTTGATCTTACCAATCCAAGTGCCTTTCTCAGCAGTAAGGCCATTGCGCGCAGAACGACACAATCCATAGTCATTGACTCTGCCGATTTGCCTGTAGTATCCTTATATATTGATAGTGTCTTAAAACTAAGCAATGGTATTTTTCATAGTCGCTCGCGCTGGCAAAATAATTGTGTGCTATTGGTAGAAGACACATCCAAAATTGCCGCTTTGCGCAGCTTATCTTTTGTCAAAAGCACTAAATATGTGGCTGTGTTTTTAACGCCGCTCCATTTTTTCGCAACACCAAGTACAAGGAAAGAAGATGAAAACAAAAGGAAGCCTGGTAGCAATTGGCGCACTACTGGTTCTATTGCTTATTATGGCGATGCCTACGACCAAATTAAATTAGCCAATGGCGATTATTTGCACGACAATGGATTTAGAGGGAAAACGAAATTGATAGCAGTAATAGACGAAGGCTTTAATCTTGTCAATACACTGCCAGGATTTGATAGTCTGCGCACAACGGGGCGCATTGCGGATACCTACAATTTTAACCTCAACAAAGCGGATGTCTACAACTATTCATCTCATGGCACTCAAGTACTCAGCACTATGGCGGGTATACTTACAGGCGACTATGTAGGTACAGCCCCTGATGCTTCATATGCATTGTATGTTACCGAAAATGGAGGTTCAGAACAGCCATTTGAAATGGATAATTTAGTAGCAGCCATGGAGCGTGCGGATAGTATTGGTGCAGATATCATCACCATTTCGTTGGGCTATAATAGCTTTGATATTGGAGGCCTTGATGCAAGTTTATCCCTTACAGATATTGATGGCAAAAGTACGATTGCAGCAATGGGTGCCAATACCGCTACTGCAAAAGGCATATTGGTAGTGGCCTCTGCAGGTAATGATGGTGGCACGGCTTGGAATAAAATTTTAACGCCAGGCGATGCCGATAGTGCCCTTACCTGTGGTTCTGTTGATATCAATAAAACACTTGCCCCAACCAGCGGCAAAGGCCCTAACGCAGCAGGACGCATGAAACCCGATGTGTGCATGTTGGGTGCGCCCGGGGTTGTGTTTAATAATTCGGGTACTACATCTTCTGTTGGCGGTACCTCAATTGCTACGCCCGAATTGGCTGGCTTAGCAGCTTGCCTTTGGGAAACCAACCCTAAAGCCACTCCCTATCAAATACGCAAGGCCATCAGAGAAAGTGGGCATATCGCCAGTAGCCCAAATAACCAAATGGGATATGGGGTGCCCGATTTTGGTAAAGCAAGTTTAAGTTTGAAAAAAGTTTTGGATACGCTTACAGCAAATAATATTTACGTTTTTCCAAGCCCTTTTACAGAAAAAATTACTGTAAAGGTAAAAGGCAGGAGCAGCAAGGGAAACCTACGGTGGTGCATCTATACTATACAAGGGCAAAAGATAATGGAGGATAGGCAAGCGTTTTCAGACAGTTCATTTTTGTTTGAAATTACTCCACCAAGCAATATGCCCAAAGGGCACTATTTGCTTCAACTGAACAATCAAGGCTATAATACGACCCTGAAAATAATTAAGGAATAATAGAGTGCTTGTTTCTGTCAAAATCAGATTCAACAAGCAAGCATCCCCAAAATAAAAAGAAAGCTTACAAACATGGCAATGCTTATTAGTATGATGTATTGGCCTGTATAGCGGCGCAAGACCACTTTGGCGATAAAGAATTGTAAGGCACAAAAAATAGCTACATACATAAACAATGCGGGTAGGTTCTCACTTTTGAATAGCCCATCAAAACTATAATTTCCTTCATCGATATAGCCAAGAAAAAGGGTCAGTACAATGGAGCTGAGCAGAAAGCAAGTCAGCATCAGTACCTTTTTGGGATAAGCTTGTTGAATAGCCATTTTGAAGGGTTTAAGGATTCCTTGTTCTAACGTTCTTCGAAAGTAAATATTGTATCCCCGCCGCTAATATCATTAATAACAAACAGCCCAAAACATTGAGCCATAGAAAGGCCATTAGATTAAAATGCCAAGCAGCGATTACAAACATTTCGGTGAGGAGCGCCGCATAAAAGACAGCCGTGCCCTTTACCTGTTTCATCCAAAAAGCGACTAAGAAAATACCCAAAATAGTGCCGTAGAAAAAGGAGCCTAAAATATTCACCACCTCAATTAGGTTATCCCCCAATCGGCTAGCAAAAAAAGCAACCACTACACAAAACACTCCCCACAATACGGTCACCCAACGCGATGCCGCTAAATAATAGGATTCACTTTCTTCGCGCTGATGAAATCTTTTGTAGAAGTCAACAATAGTAGTGGAGGCCAAAGAATTCAAACCACTAGCAGTAGAACCCATTGCCGCTAAGAAAATTATAGCTATCAATAAGCCAACAAGCCCAACAGGCAGGTATTCCATCACAAAAGAAAGAAACACATAATCCGTATCATTTGTCTTTTC
Source organism: Chitinophagaceae bacterium (assembly GCA_034680125.1). Lineage (GTDB taxonomy): Bacteria > Bacteroidota > Bacteroidia > Chitinophagales > Chitinophagaceae > Rurimicrobium. The sequence goes on along the minus strand of JAXITL010000054.1, from coordinate 1,294 downwards.
GCTGCCCGAATTTTTGCGTACCAATGCCAATGTTTTTTTACGAATAGTATCGGCCTCCGCTTGGCTAATTTTTAAGTCGGCACCAAGGCTTTTTTCTTTGACTTTATCATTTTCATGCAAAGCCCTGATGTATTCATTGATTTGTAGACGCTTCTCTTCTTGCTTGAGCGAATAGACTTTTTGTAGCGAATCGTATTGGCTGGTATAAGCGCTATGGCGTATGCTTTCTACTTCTACTTTATTAAAAAAAACAGGCGGCGTATGAAACTGATAAAAAGCAAATACTAAAATCCCAATAAGCAGAATAAGAAACTGCATCGGAATTTTAATCAAGCCATTCATCACCAGTCCAATGCGGCTCTGGGCAATGGATTTACCCGTAAGGTATCGCCCAACTTGCGATTGGTCTGTGCCAAAATAAGAAAGCTGTAAAAAGAAACCACCAATAATGCCCGACCATAAATTGTAGCGGTTGTTCCAGTCAAATTTGGTGTCAATAGCATTCATTTTGCCCATTTTACCGGCAATGTGGAGCGCATCAAGAAAGCCTACTTCTTTGGGTAATAAATGCACCACCATATAGCCTGCAAAAAATAGCCCCGCAAAAATGATGGTCATTTGCAGCATCTGTGTGTAGGATACTGCTTTAGTGCCGCCATACACAGTGTATAGAATAACGGCTGCTCCCATAAACAAGGTCGTGTAGGTAATACTCACCCCTAGTATGGTAGATAAAATTATGGCTGGCGCATAAATGGTAATGCCGGTTGACAAGCCTCTTTGCAATATAAACAAAAAGGCGGTAAGGCTGCGTGTTTTATTGTCAAAACGCTTTTCTAAATACTCATAAGCGGTATAGACATTAAGTTTTGAAAACACAGGGATAAAGGCCACACAAATTACTATCATGGCTAAAGGCAATCCAAAATAAAATTGCACAAAACGCAAGCCATCGCTGTAGGCCTGACCGGGCGCCGACAAAAAAGTAATCGCACTGGCTTGGGTTGCCATTACCGAAAATCCTACCTGATACCATGGCAATTGACGATCGGCCAGTAGATAGCCTTCTATGTTTTTGGTGCCACGACTTTTCCATACCCCATAAAGGATAATGGAGAGCAAAGTGATGACTAAAACCGACCAATCAATAGGACTCATAGAAAATACTGAGTAATAAAATTTAGAAATAAGATCACCAATACCAATACTACAATGAGCATCAAATACACATTTGTCCAAGTCTTCAAAAATGGTGGCTTTTCGTTGTGCATGCTATTTCTTTTTAGTCTCGTTT
>JAXITL010000053.1:0-13278 GCA_034680125.1 Chitinophagaceae bacterium | reverse complement strand
TCTTTTTTTTAGCATTGCTGCGCCACATGCTCAGTAAAAATCCGAGTACCATTAAAATAGTACCTGCCCACACCAAATTGATGTGCGGGAATTGAATAGCTTTTAAAACAATCCAGCGTTTGTGTTGCTCTATTTCTTTGATTTGGATATTGGCTTTATCCTCTTCAGTAACAATACCTCCTAGGCGAACAACCGCACCTACACTCGCTGCTGTGGTATCGTCTATAAAATTCACTGCTTGGTTGCGGATATAATAAATAGGCTTTACGCTGTTTATTTTTCCTTCGAGTGTATAAATATCCATCACTGCCGACACCGAAATATCGTTGGGCATAGGGCTATAGCGCGGATCTTGGATTTGGGTTGTAAAGCCTTGGAAAATCATAAAGGCTTTGCTGAGGTAAATGGTATCACCTTTAGCCAATTTGAAATTTTTAAAGGTATCTGCAGCGGCAATTGTACTCGGTGTTTCGGCCACTTTACCACTTGTAGAGCTGATATAGGTAAAGATGTCTTTGTTCCAATAATGTTTCGATGATGGGTTGGCGCTGAGCCCTTCTTGCCCCTTGGGATTTACAAAGGCATCAGGGTAAAGGGTGAAAGATTCCAGCACTTTATTGGTGGCCGAATCCCTGCGCTCAAACAACACTTTGTAAAAAGTGCGTGGGTCATCTGCCGAAACAGAGTCGCCTTTGTAGGTGGCCCAATAATCGCTCATGGCAACGGGTACATCCTCATAAAGCATCACATTCTCCTGGCTTTCGAGCACGGCCTTACGTGTGTCTTCAATACCCAAGGGCAATAATCCACCCAGTGTATTGAGCGAAATCACTTCTTTTTTATGTCCGGTAATCAGCACACCCAAAATCAAGACCCCAAATCCAAAATGCGATAAAGAGGGCCCCATTTTTTTCAAAGATTTTTGTGCGCTAATGGCATAAAAAGCGCTCGCTACAATGGAGAAATTGGCACAGAACAACAACAATACAAACTGCCATCCGCTGATCTCTTGACTATAGCCAACTATAAAGCATAAGGCTAGGGTAATGCCGATCACGCTGGCAAATTGCTTCACGAGACTTTTTAAATCCGTGTTTTTGTATTTGAGGAAGAGAGCACATGCCGAAATGATGGTGATGAACATCACCACCCAAATTTGGATGTTGTTGTAATGGGCAACAGGTTCTACAGGTGGCGCTACATCTTTACCCGTTATCCATTTCGCTAAGGGCGACCAAACGGGTATTGAGGTGCTGATGGAAATTTGCAAGGCAGAAAGCAACAAAATAAAGGAGCCAATAAACATCCAGAACTCGCGCGTCCATAAGGCTTCTTCGCTTTTGATTAAAGGCATGGTTTTGCGGCGATACAGAATAAGTCCCATACCCATAGCCATGATGATGCCTATAAAAATGAGTAATTGCCAAAACAAAGATTTGCCTTCGCCCGTAAAGGCATGAACAGAGGTATTACCCAATACGCCGGTACGGGTCAGAAAAGTAGAATACCAAATGCCCAAGTAACACAATGCGTAGAAGAAAAAAGTAATCATCAAGCTGCGACCTGTAGCGCGGTAAATGACTAAAGTGTGCAAGGCGGCGACCATCAACATCCAAGGCACTAAAGAGGCATTCTCTACAGGATCCCATGCCCAATACCCACCGAAATTCAGTGATTCGTAAGCCCATGCACCACCCATCATAATACCCAAGCCCAATATGCCGCCCGAGAACAAGGACCAAGATAGGGTAGGCTTTATAAAGTCTTTGTATTCGCCCTTCCATAAAGCCGCAATTGCAAATGCGAATGGAATGAGGGTAGAGGCAAAACCTAAAAACAAGATGGGCGGATGAATCACCATCCAATAGTTTTGCAAGAGTACATTGAGGCCATTACCATCCGTGATCGAACTTAAATAATTGGCTTGTTGAAAGATCGGTGCATTCTGCATTTGCTCGCGCAACAACAAAAAAGGTGAGGTGCCCACTTGAATATCTCCGGGCAAATAAATACCTAAAATGGTGGTTGCTAAGCAGGCTTGCACAATGGCAATAACCGTCATAGCGCGGCTTTCGAGGGCTTTGCCTTTAAAAATAACCACCAAACCCAAAATGCCATGCCAGAAAGACCAAAGTAAAAAACTCCCTTGTTGTCCTTCCCAAAAACAAGACAAAAGATATTTGGTATTGAGGCTTTTGTCGGAATGCGCCCAGGCATAATGGTATTCGAAAAGATGATGGGTAATGATGTAATAGAGCGTGAAGAAAACCGCTATTATGGATGCCGTATGGATAATGAAACTATTGCGTGCAATGCTCAGCCAGTTAAGGCTTGCCGCAGGATTGGTGTTTTCTTTTTGTGCCGCCTGAAAATAGGCAAAGGCACTAAGCAAAGAGCCAATAAAAGAGAGAATTACAAAGAAATGACCTAACTGACCCGGGAGTAAATGCTCTCCAATAAATGCTGTTTGCAAAGAAAAAAAGTTTAATGAATGGAAAATTGAAAATGGATTGCTTAAATGCCTACACAGTAAAAAGGATGTCCCTTATGATTAAGAAGCATTGCCCACAGCCACTTGATCGTTTTTGTATTTACTAGGACATTTCATTTGTATTTGGGTACAACGAAATTCGTTGCCTTCCATTTTGCCTTTCATGACGATTTGTTCCGATTTTTCAATGTCGGTTGGTTTGGCCCCATTAAAAATGACTTTTTTCACATTGCCCGCCTTGTCTTGCACCATAAAGCTGCAATGGTTGGGGTCTGTTTGCGGATCGTAGGCCACTTTGCGGTCGCCATGCAATACCCCAATGACATGGAATTGTTTGCCGGGTTCTTGTGCTGCGGTACCAAAGGTTTCGTAGGTGCTAAAATCACCAAACATAGATACGATTACGGCTACAGCCGCAACTACCAAAACCAAGAGAGCAATATGTGTTTTTTTCATAAAAAAATAAGAATTGGAGTCATCCCGCTTTCGAGGATGTAAAATTACTTTTTTGTTGGGTTCACAAAGTTAGTCCTTTCTATTGTTGGATTGATTTTAGTTTTACTTTTGACAATTATTTATAAAATCCCAAGAATAAAAAAAATAATGTCTGCCGACCTTTCCCAATTCGACCCCAACTCTGTAGGGCTCAAAACCAACAATATCTTTGGACTGCCTTTTTCTATTGACCAATCGGCTTTGGTACTCTTGCCTGTGCCTTGGGAGGTAACGGTATCTTACCGCAATGGAACGGCGCGTGGACCCGAAAATATTTTTAAAGAGTCTTTGCAAATAGACCTTTATGATGCAGATGTGCCCGATGCTTGGAAGAATGGCTATTATATGCTGGCTGAGGATAAAAACATTCGTAAAAAGAGTAATTATTTGCGCCAATGTGCCGAGTTGATTATTTCTTGCCTTTCAGAAGGAGGGGATGTTTTGTGCAACCAACAATTGGCGGGCAAGCTCAAAGAAGTGAATGATGGTACTACGATGATGCGCGATTGGGTGTATGAAATGACCAACAATCTGCTCAAGCAAGGAAAACTAGTGGGGCTCGTTGGGGGCGACCACAGCACTCCGCTCGGTTTGATCAAGGCTTTGGCCAACCATTATGAGAGTTTTGGTATATTACAAATAGATGCTCATGCCGATTTGCGCAATGCCTACGAAGGATTTAAGTATTCCCACGCCTCTATAATGTACAATGTGCTGCAAGAAGTGCCGCAGATGAAAAAATTAGTGCAAGTAGGAATACGAGATTATTGTGATGAAGAACTAGCAGTGATCCATGATCATCCTACCCGAATCCACACCTTTTTTGATGCCCAGATTAAAGAGCGTCAATATGAGGGGGAAACTTGGAAAGCCATTTGCGAAGATATTGTCAAAGCCTTACCCGATATGGTTTATATCAGTTTTGATATTGATGGCCTCGACCCTAAATTATGTCCCGATACAGGTACCCCTGTACCCGGCGGTTTTGAGATGGAACAAATATTTTATCTCTTCAAAACCTTACACAAAAGCGGTAAAAAAATCATTGGCTTCGACCTCAATGAAGTGTCTTGTGGTGAGCATACCACCGATGGTATTGATGCGATTATAGGTGCAAGGGTTTTGTATAAAATGTGCAATTATTTAATGGCTAGTAAGGATAGGTAATCTACCCGAAGAGTTGAATCCATCCCTCCACAAATGTGGGGGGATTTTTTTTGTTCCCAATCGAGGAACAGTCTTTAGGAATAGTCTTCATGAGTGAAGCCCATGCGCGATTAAATTTTGTGAGTAATTTATGTAAACTCAAAATTAAATTTGTGTTACTTTGTCCTTTACTAATGGCCCAATACTTCATGAATCAACAATCGTTTTGGAGCAACTATTTTAAGGTGCTCAAAAAGGAATGGACTGTTGCGCTCGCTAACAAAAGCTTTAGACGAACTTTGTACATAGTGCCAGGTTTGTTTATTGCCTACTCTTCCATTACCCAATATCTGAGTAACTATATTGAATCGAGGCAGGGTGTTCGTCTTGACGATGCCTTGTTACAGTTATTCCCTGCACAAGATTTTTCATTTGCCATCTTTATCTTGCTTTATACTTCCTTGTTGATGCTTATTGTGACGCATGTGCATCAGCCCAAAGTGATCATGCGTTTGATAGAGATGCATTTTTTGGTGGCCGTGGTACGGCAGCTCTGTATTTTGATGGTGGCGCTAGAGCCTCCTGCAGGCATCATCGTTTTGCGCGATGTGTTTCTCGAAAATACCGTTTACCCGCACAATATTCCCCTCACCAAAGATTTGTTTTTTAGTGGTCATGTAGCCAGTATTTGGATCTATTTTCTCTGTGCACAATACCGCTACCTAAAGATCTTTTTTCTTTTGGCTACCCTTGCAATGGGCTTTATGATATTGAGTATGCGGGTGCATTATAGTTATGATGTACTAGGGGCATTGTTGTTCACGAGCCTTATTTATTTTGGCCCATCACGTGCCAAGTCCTATGTACACAAAGTAAAAGCGCAGCTGGCATTGACGAAGTAGCTTGTCTGACGGCTCTGCTAAGTTTGGGGATTCTGTATTTTTTTAGCGGATTACTCCATTGCCCCAAATATTCATGCTAAGCAAAAAAATAAAGCGTCTATTTGTTTTCGATATGCTTAGCGTAGATCAGTTGACAGACCTTGTCCATTGCCTTAAAAATGGCCATATCCAAATCGGCAGAATGGGTCATCTGCGTTAAGATTTGAACTGTATCAAACAGCAATTCATGCTTTGGGCGTTCAATGCGTTCCACAAATTGCAGGGTCTTGCTTCCTTTTTCTGATTCCGAAACGAGTACTGCTTCTGCTTTAGGGTCTATTGCGAATAAGAATGTCTTTTTCATAAGCCTTAATGTATACTGAAAAATTTAGTGTAGACGGCATCGTCCATTGGATTGGCTTGTTTTGTTTTTGCATCTAGTTCCTTTCTTTGTTGTTCCGCTGCATTGGCTTGATGTAGTGTAGGAGGCCTTTTTGCTTGGTTTTTTATCACAGCAATTTGTCCCCACTACCTTTTGATGTACTTTACAGGTACAGCTATTAGACTTACTTCGATTACATTGTTGACACAGCAATTGTATGTTTGAAACATCGCTAGCACCACCGCATGAGAAGGGGGTGATATGGTCATATTCTAAAGGAGCAGTCCTGCCGCAGCATTTGCAGCTACCGCCATCCCGTGCATAGACTATTTTTTTGGTTGTTTCCGATATATAGCGACTCTGAGCAAAACCAGAAAGGCTCATCAAGACTAGGGCTAGGCTGCATAGTATTTTGTTGATCGCTGTGTTCTTCATTTCTATTTGTTTTGTTGGCGTGTCTTGAGGTTTGTTCTTTTTGTTAATGAGCTTTTGCGCGTAAAAACCAGGTATCCCCGTATTGACCAATTAGTGTGCCCATAAGGAAGGGGATAGGCAATCCAAAGTATTAAGCCTACAGGTTAGATTGAATAGTAAAAAAATGACAGCTACGCGAGCAAATGAATGGATGTCATCAAGCAAATTTCTTCATGGCAAATGCGCTCATTAAGCACAATACTTCAAAACTTATGATTCCTAAAACCACAACGATTAGGAAGTTGTCTTGAAAATGTTGTGGTGCAATGATACTGCAAACAACTTTTACAAGGCCGGTTATTGCAAATAAAACGGTCAAGCCGATTTTATAAGCATCTGAGATGTTGCTGTTTGAAAACAAATAAATCAGAACCGTTGAAATGAGTATACTCAAATCTACCATCAAATAATTGAATGGTGCATATTTTGAAATCATGAGTCCGATTAATGTGTTGAACACAATTAAAATGACCCCCGCTATTAGTAATAAATTTTTCATTTCAATTCGTATTATAAATAGTGGGGGCGAAGCCCCCACTATTTGTTGTGTTACATTTTTGAGAGAATGTCTGCTTTTTTAGCGTCAAATTCTTGCTGTGTCAAAATACCCATGTCTAACATTGATTTTAATTTTGTTAGTTTTTCCATAGGGTCTTCCACTGGAGCGGCCATTGCTTGAGGTTGATGACTCGGTGTGTTAATTGTAATACCACCACCTGCAATAGCGCGTTTGTCTTCAAGGTCACGTTGTCTGCGTTCTTCTTTTTTTGTTTCCTCCATTTCTTGAGCAAAGCGATAAAGTCTTCTGGCTTGTGCTTTAGGAATGTCTTCCATACTATCTGTTTGACCTGAGGTCGTCTTAATTGTAATGGTTGCGGAAAATACACCTTCTTTCATGTGAACATCAGCTACACTCAACCAAGAAAAATCTTTTAAATCAAGACTTAAACCAAATGATTTAGGTCTAACTAAAATAATTCTCTTGTTTGTTAAAGCGATACAGTCAGGCGAGAAGTTAACGCCAATCGTTTTCTTTTGAACTGCGATGTATTGAACTTCTTCATTGGATGTGCAATACTCTTGCACTTTAGGCAAAACTTTCTCAATTACTTTGGGGTCTTGCTCATCGCTTACTAATTCCTTGATTGATAACATGCTTTTTTTTGTTTTATTTGTGAGTGAAAATTAAATTTTGAGTTTGGGCATTAATTAAACCAACCTTTCTTTTCTTCGACTAGTTGGGTTTTTAATAATTCAATTTGTTGGCGAATGAAATCATCTGTTCTTGAATAAATAGCGAGCAGATTGATCGCTTGCTCAGCCTTTGTTTTCCATGCGTTTTTTAGGGGTTGGTTTATTTTATTTTCATTTCTTGCATTGTCTGTCAATGCTACTTTGTGCACTTTTATATTCTTAAAGTTTGAAGCGGCCATATTGGCAATCTCTAGCAAATCGTCTGGATTTTTTGGCAATGGATAGGTTTGTATTATTGTGGCTTTCTTTTGATTTAAGCTGTCAATTTTAGAATTTCCAAAGGCTCTTGTCAGCATGCCGTCTAATGCACCCCAAGTTCCTGATCCTGCATTTTCTTTTACAATTTCATTTTCAACTTCATTCAATTTATGCATAAAGTCCGCCAAGCTATTATTTGATTGAGTGCCGTCGTTATTCGTGTGATTGTCTGTTTCACGAATTATTTTTGCACCACACCATTCGCAATGAATAGAGGTTATGGCTACTGGATTTTTACAAGAATTACACTTTAACATTCGATTTATAGTTTGGCTAAAAGTTCTTTTTTCTTTTCGGTAAATTCCTCTTCAGTGAGAATGCCTGCGGTTTTAAATTCTCCCAGTTCTTTTAACAGTTTCAAGATTTCATCTTTATTTACTGCTGTTTGGTTGTTTTGATTCTGTTGGATACTTTGAGTTGTATGCGTCATTAAGTTTCCCATTGTATGGGCAATAGGCGTAGCCATTCCAAGTCCAACAACTGTCCCTAAAATTCCACCTTCTCCACCAATGCCGCCACCTATATTTTCAGCTGCTTTTTCCGTTGTGTCAAAAGCTCTTTCAACCTTATAGACTTCTAGATTTTCGGCTCTGCGTTTTAATCTCATGCGCTCTTCCATGTCTTGTGACATTAATCTATGGAAGTCGTCTACTATTTTTTTAACTCTTGGATCTTCGTCAACTACCGGAATGGCTTCGATGTTGAAGAATTCTAAATGCAGTCCGTATTTTGCAAGTGCCTCTGAAATGATTCCTTTTACTGCTCCTGAAACTTCGGAAACAATGGCTTCTAATTCAAGCGGATTTAGGTTTTGTTCTTTTGAAATTCTTGTAATGGCAGTTTTTACATTTTCAGTAATAATTCCTCTGAAAAATTGTGTTAGCCTATCTGCTTCAAAGTCGGGGACTGTCCCTATAATTTGATTCAGAAACGTTTTGGCATCTGCAACTTTTACGGCAAAACTACCTCTTGATGTAATTGGAATGGGCACTCTAAAATTGGGTTCCATCATATTAAATGGAATGAGTCCAAATTTTGTGTCCATTGCAACGGCTTTGTTTATAAAATAAACTTCAGCCTTAAATGGGCTTTGTCCGCCAAATGCAAGTCCGATGAGACTTGATAAAATGGGGAGATTTTGGGTAGATAAAGTATGTGTTCCTGCCTCAAAAATATCAAGGAGTTGTCCACCCTTGATAAATAATGCTTGCTGGGATTGATTAACTACGAGTTGTGTGCCTAGTCGTAATTCCTCTTCTCGTTTCCCGTCCCCCTTTGGTCTCCATTTCCAAACCAGAGCATTGTTGGGTCCGTCATATTTTAATACGTCAATTATTGCCATGTCTGTTCGATTTTACTGCCTTGCTAAAGTTTTAAGAGCCTTTATTGTGGCGACCTTTGTGCTATATTGTAGCTCTTTTTACTTTACGAAGCATTGGTTTCTACTATTCAAAAAGTTTTCATTTCTTTTTGCGGTCATTTCAACTATGTTGCCATGACCGCTATGCTTTTGCAAGCAAAAGTAGTTTTTGGTTCCACAAGTTAAATATTCAATCGCTAAAAAGCAAGTAAAGCTGCTTGCCATTCATACCCCTTCATGGATTGCCTTTCTGTTTTAGATTATCCCAACTTTTGGTTGTTTGTCCTTTTAAAGATGACCTTACCGCGAAGGAATCTGTATTTTCAAGTGTTTCTTTTGATGGTATACTACAATGGTGAGGGTTACACATTGTTTTATAGGACGATTGGTAAAGGCCCATGTGTCAGGCGCATCATTGCCATGATTATGTTAGTGCCGATGGTATTGCTGCTGCTGCACCTCAATCAAAAAAGAAATAAAAGAACAATGCCGCTTGGCTATCTTTTACGCCATCATAATAACCAATAGTATTTCTGGAGCTGTTCATTGCTCTTCCATTTTCGATATAGCCAATAGTGTTTCGGGAGCCGTTCATTACTCTTCCATTTTCGATGTAGCCAATAGTGTTTCGTGAACCATTCATGACTCTTCCATTTTCGATATAGCCAATGGTGTTTCGTGAGCCATTCATGACTCTTCCATTTTCGATGTAGCCAATAGTGTTTCGGGAGCCGTTCATCACCCTTCCATTTTCAATATATCCAATGCTAGACCTAGAGGAGTTCATTAAACTTTGTGCCTGTGCACATTCAAAAGTCAGCAACAGGCTTGCTATTAGAAGCTTTATGTTCATTTGAGTGTTGTGTACGTTTTTCTGTTGATGATAGAGATCCCCACTTTTTTACTATTTATTGAACTGCTCTAGTCTTTTACTTCCTGTTCGCTGTCCGTTCTTCCCATTACTCCAAAGCAATCCAATCAATCAACAATTCAAAATCTTCTTCTTGCTTGTTGGCAATTAAAAAACTTACTTGTTCAATGCTTTTAAAATTAAAATTGGGGATGTTCAATTTGCGCCCTCTAAACTGAGGATAAAAATCACTTAAGGCAATCTTGATATTTTCCCATTCGCCACTGGTGGTAAATGGGTGCACATAAGACTCTGCTTGGTCTATGGATCCCTTCAAACGAAATTCATAGCGCTTGCGATCTCCTTTTACACGCAAAACAATAAAGCGATTGTCTGAGGCTATGTTGATGGTCTTGTTCAATTGGATAGAGGCAAATCCACCATTATAGGCTAATGAAACATGACCCGAAAATTGTCCATGGCCAGCATCGTTCAGCGCTAGCGCGCAATTGGATATTCCACCCATCACATCATCGTTGACCCTACGCCATTCATTGATTTTTGTTTGCCTTGTAAAGGCGTATATCTCTTTCATCGTTGTATTAGCAGATAAACTAAGCATGACTAAGGTCAGGAGCAATTTCATGAAGGGTATCTATTTAAATGATGCAAAGCCTTTGATGGGGCAATGTATTCGTTTGTTATTATGTCTTGGCCTTATTTAATTCTCTTGTATTTTAAAGTATTGCCACGGCCCATATAGGTCAAGGTTAATAGGTCTTTATTGATCAAAACGATGTACCAACACAAATCTGATTCTTTGCATGAAATGTATTTATCCTTTTCCAATTTCATTCCATTGTTTTGATCACTTTCATTGGAACATTTGTCCGATAATATAAAGACCTCTTTGTCCCAGGTTTTCATGCCATCGCTACTTTCTTTTCTTTCATTTTGATCAAACATAATTACGTTCGTTTTATCGTCTACGCTTTGCCATTTCCCCTGAAGCATGCCCTGTACAGATGTTGCATTGGATTTGTTTTGAGCATAAGTCAAAATTGTTGTTAGGCTAAACGCAGAAATTAAAAGGATTTTTTTCATTGTACATTATATTTTGGCCCTACTTATAAGGCTTTTCGGATTAGGCCCCGTTTTTTCGAGTGGGTTCTGGGCTCCACTTTTTTTAATCAATATTTTTTGAATCGGCTGTCAGCTGTTGCTTGCTGAGCTGCACCATTATTTTTTATAAATCAGTCCATTTGCTTTTATAAGCAATGGGGATTCAGGAATATCAGATTGTGTGAGCTTGATGACTTCTTTCAAAGCCATTTGGTCATCATCGATAATAGGGCCACCCTCTCCAATTTGTTTGATAGAATAAATATTGCCTGATAGGAATTCCCCTTTTTTAGTAACCGATAGTTTAATAATGGGCGCAACGCCACAAATCCCTTTGAGATTAAATCGTCCATAGGTGGCGAAATTGCCCAAACTATAGGCAATAAAGCGTCCTTTGTACATATCTATGGCTCGTGTTACATGAGGGCCATGTCCAAAAACTACATCAGCGCCAGCATCTATCACTATCCTAGCAAATTTATAGGGATTGCCACGATTTTCTCCAAGGAATATTTCATCAGAACGAGTGATGTTACTCTTTGTAGAACCTTCGGCTCCTCCATGAAAAGAAACAATAACCATATCGCAAATTGAATCAAGGTGTTTTACGATTCTTGCGGCATTTTGGGTGTCATTGATATCAATGGTTCCATTGTTGGGAGCAAAAGCACAAAAGCCATATTTTATTCCGTTTTTTTCAAAAGTAGTGAAGGGGTATTTGGTTAATCCTGCAAATTTTATTTTAGCCTCTGTCAACATTTTTACCGTATTTTCTCGGCCCTCTTCTCCAAAATCACCTACATGATTATTGGCTATGCTTAAAATATCAAAGCCTGCCTCTTTAAAATAATGTACATAATGATTAGGCATTTTAAAGGCATAGCATACCGCAGGATTTGAACAGGTTTTAACCGTTCCGCCTTCTGATAAAATAACACCTTCAAGGTTCCCAAAAGCAATGTCTGCATTGCTGATTATGTGTTTTACAGGGCTTAAAATATCTTTTCCATCATCGGGGGGCAAATAACTAGTAGAGGGAAAATTTGTACCCAACATCATATCACCAACACCAATAATCGATATAGCATTGTCCTTTTTTGAAAAATTCGGAAATGGGAAAGTGGTCTCTTGCTCTGTATGGAAGCTGTCAAATAAGGTGCTTTCAGCCATCAAGGGCAATCTGCCTGCCGGGGTCAAAGGCTGCTTGGAGTAGTTTGTTTTGGGGTATTCCTCTTGAACGTCAGCGCTATTACAGCTTTTTGTTTTGCTGTTATTGAGGTCACCTACATAGGCTACACTTTTCGATTGATTGCTTAGGGATGGAGCAATATCTCCGTATTTTCCTAATCCCCAAATACAAAAACCTAATAGGATTACATTTTTCATTATTCTTTCGATTGTTTGTTGCCCTTACAACGCTTAGCTTTTGCAGATTGGCGTAAACCTTAATTATCTATTTCTATTAAAGAAATGTATGCTTTGCCATCATATTCTTTGAGGCTGCCTAAATCTCCTTTTAAGACGATTAATGTCATTGTTGTTTTCTCTGGGAAAATTATTGGATAAGGAATCACAGTTGAAGCATTGCTTGAACGGTATAGTTGTGTTCCATAAATATTTTTCAGATAGTCTGTTTTTTGAACCCCATTTAAATCCTTTATAAAGATTCTAATGTCATCCTCTTCCACAAGTTCATTTTTTTTAGTGTAGTCATTTAATTTGACTTGGCCTCCTGTAACGTAATCGGAAAAAATACTGTAAATCATCCATGTTTTACCTTCAGGCACGGTGAATTTGGCTGTTGCATTTGTAAATTCAATGAGCTGTGCTTTGCCTTTAGGCACTGCTGTTTGAGCAGTAACCGATAGGGAGCATAGGCTTAGAAAAAGCGCCACAATTACATTGTTCCATTTTGAATTCCTTATTTTCATTTTGTATTGCGTAGTCGCCACTTTTGTATGTTTTTGTTTGGGCATTTTGGGATGTTTGCCCTTTTCATCCGCAGCACTCCTGTGCAATACCACAGTTCAAATATAGTAAAAAGCATGAAGCGACCTACTACAGCATAGCTGAAGAAAAATCCTTCTTAGACTCTATTGGCTTAAGCCATTGCATCAAAGCGTTCAAAGACTTCATGCAAATGCTCTTTCTTTTCCGCACTCATGCCATCATAGGTTTTGATCAACATGCCTAATCTTGGATTGGACAAAAAGAAATGCCTATGTTTATTCATAAAATGCCAAAACAAGGCGTCCCATATTTCGGTCCAAGGGCCTTTTTTAAAATTACTCATTTTCAACACATAGCTACTCCCGCTTATGTAGGGCTTTGTAGCCATCAAGCCCGCATCTGCAAACTGGCTCATGCCATACACATTAGGCACCATCACCCAATCATAGGCATCGATATACATTTCCATAAACCACTGATACACTTGGTCGGGGTGAATGGCACGCAACAACATAAAATTGCCCAAAATCATCAAGCGCTCAATATGATGATTATAGGCGCTGTCTAATAGTTTTTTGATGCTGCTATCTATGGGCTCTATGCCTGTTGTGCCCG
>JAXITL010000052.1:0-13286 GCA_034680125.1 Chitinophagaceae bacterium | reverse complement strand
GCATCGGCCACACAGATTTGAAAAAATACTCCAAAGAAAAATGTAAGGGAGAAGACTGAAATGTAAGCGGTAATAATTACAAGTACAGAGCGTACGTTCTTCTGAAAGAATAAGTAAAGGTACAGTTTTTTAATCAGTATTTTGGTTTTTGAGTATTTTTTATAATCTATATCCTACTGTAAATACATTGAACCATAAGAATGGACGCCTATCTTGGGGCAAGGTTTTTATATCATTGTTCCAAATTTCTTTCATAGGCAAGATGCCTGTGCGGAAATGAAATCGTTGATTTTTTGTGAAAAATCGAACACCAATTCGTGTACTTAGATTGAGCATTTTTGCAGAACCCGTGCCATCTGAAGTTGGGAAGTTAGCCCCGTTATGGGGACGTTCCTTATAATTCATTAATGCAATACCCAATTCTAAAGCAAGATTTTTATGTCGATATAAAATTCCAGGCTCTATGTATCCCATTGTTACACCATCGGGTATATACGAAAAGCCAGCTGAGCTTATTGCTGCAATCCGATTGTTTTGAAACCAAGTTCTTTCATAGCCAAAAGAATATGCCAATGTTGGACCTCCAAGCTCTAAGTAAACAGCATTTTTAAAATGTCGAACAGAATAAGGATTCTTTTGGGCGTGGCAATTATTTCCTAAGATAAGTATTAAAAGTGCTAAACCAACTATCTTTTTGTTTATCATTAATTATTTGTTTTCAAAACAAAACTAGTCCAAATTAGTTTTAAAAGATGAAAATTCGCCCCTGATTCTTTGTGACGAAAATCAAGGACGAATTGCAGATAATTTTTTGGCTATTTAGTCATTACAGAATCGGCAGGAGTAGTGCTTACAGATTTAGTTGTATCACAAATGTCTGCGCAAATGCACATTACTTTAAGTTTCCAATTGGGCGCAAATGTGCTTTTATTTTTGGCGTTAACCAACCAAGATTTGCCATCATAACCTGGTTGAAAGTAAGTTGCCTCACCTTCGAGAATAGCGCTAGTAGGGTCTTCTACAGACCATCCTGCGCCAATAGCTCGCTTGTTGCCTGGGCATTTAATTTCCAATTGCTTGGTAGCATCACTATTGACAGGCGTTTCGGCTACTACAATTTCATATCCCGAAACAGCAGCACAATTTGATGTGGCTGGTGGCTGTTGGTTGCAACTAACAGCTAAGGCCATAATGGGTACAAGAAAAATCATCCATACTTTTTTCATAAAAAATTTGATTTTTAAAACGGTTAAGAATAGAACAAAGATCCCCAGTCGTTTTTTAGGCCACAAGAGGGAAAACACCCTTTTTTGTTTGGCATTTGAATGTTGTAGGGAGGTTTGCACAGCTTGCAATTCAATACTACAAACAGTTTGCCACGCTGTGGCAAGAAAAAGGGAGTCATTTTCGTTTTTTTTACAGTGCTTTTATTGCTCGCAGTTCGCGATGTTAACGAGGTGTAACTCGAACCACAGAAAATGCGGACCTGCCTTCCGCAGGCAGTTTTGAACTGCGCACCCTCGCAAAGAAAAGCCCTAAAAAGGCAACCAAGGCTGCACCTGCGCCAGATAGAGGCGGCACACAGTAGAGCCGAAAGCTGGAAACCCAAAGCTCAATGAGGTTGATAAAAGCTTAATCGCCCCAAAGCTTATAAGCGAATTGCCGAATTAACTAATTGTGGAATTGTCTAATTGCCTAAATTTGCGCCCTTATGTTACTTTCTTTACAAAATTTAAGTTTTTCATTCGGGGCACGCACTATGCTCGATGAAGTGAATTGGCAAATTGGCAACAACGAACGTATTGGATTGGTGGGTGTGAATGGAGCCGGAAAATCAACCGTATTGCGTATTATGACGGGGGCTTACTCACCAGAGAGCGGAACGGTAAACAAACCCAAAGATGTCAGTATTGGTTTTTTCAATCAGGATTTGCTCAGTTTTTCTACTTCAGATTCAATCTTAAAAGTAGGTATGCAAGCTTTTGAAAAAGCACATAAAATAGAGCAAGAGATGAATGATATCCTTGCCGAATTGGAAAGCAAACCCGATGACGAAAAATTATTAAACGATTATAGCCATGCTTTGCACGATTTTGAGGTAGCCGGTGGTTATGAAATGGATCATAAAACAGCTGAGGTTTTGGAAGGTCTTGGTTTCACGACTGAGGATTTACAGCGCCCTTACGATACCTTTTCGGGTGGATGGCGTATGCGCGTTTTGCTAGCCAAAATGATGTTGCAAGCGCCAGAATTGTTGCTGCTGGATGAGCCAACCAACCACTTGGATTTGCCTTCTATCGAATGGTTAGAACGCTATTTGCAAAGCTATCCAGGATCTGTGGTAGTGGTGTCGCATGACCGTCATTTCTTGGATAAAATGGTCACCAAAATTGTTGAGGTATGGCAGCGCGATTTGGTGCAGTATACCGGTAATTATTCTTGGTATCTAAAAGAAAAGGCTGAGCGGATGGAATTGCAGCAAAGAGCCTACGAGAACCAACAAGAGTACATTAAGAAAGAAGAGCGTTTTATTGAGCGTTTCCGTGCGCAAGCCACTAAGGCAGCTCAGGCACAATCAGCTGTTAAGCGCTTGGATAAATTAGAAATGATTGAAGCGCCAGACGCGAGTGTTCCGGTGATGAACATCAACTTCCACGTGGGTATTCAGCCAGGTAAAATCATTTGTACGCTTAATAATGTGAGTAAATCCTACGGTAAACTCACCATCCTCAAAAACACCACTGCAGAGATTATG
This sequence comes from Chitinophagaceae bacterium, assembly GCA_034680125.1. Taxonomy (GTDB): domain Bacteria; phylum Bacteroidota; class Bacteroidia; order Chitinophagales; family Chitinophagaceae; genus Rurimicrobium. The sequence continues at coordinate 10,531 of JAXITL010000052.1, read as the reverse complement.
CGGGGGGATAAAATTGCCTTATTGGGCGCCAATGGTAAAGGAAAATCTACATTGCTGCGCATCATATCTGGTGCCGAAGAAATAGAGGGAGAGCGCAAGCCAGGGCATAATGTGGAAGAAAGTTTTTACGCCCAACATCAGCTAGAATCCTTGGATATAAACAATGAGATACTAGAAGAAATGAAGATGTGTGGCAGTGGTAAAACTGAAGTGGAACTGCGTCAGATATTGGGCTGCTTTTTGTTTAGCGGTGACGATGTATTCAAGAAAATCAAGGTCTTGTCGGGTGGCGAAAAAGCACGTGTAGCTTTGGCCAAAACCATTGTAGCCAAAGGGAATTTCCTAATGCTGGATGAACCGACCAACCACTTGGATATGCAGAGTGTGGAAATGTTGATTGAGGCATTGAATAAGTACCAAGGAACATTGGTATTGGTGTCGCATGATCGATATTTTGTGAGCAAAACAGCCAATAAAATCTGGGAGATTGAAGAAGGAATCATTAAAGAATTTAATGGCCCTTATGACGAATGGTTGGTATACAAAGCAGAAAAAGCGGCCAAGGCAAAACTTGCGGAACAAGGTGCCGCCGCGCCAAAAGTTGCCGCGCCCAAGATCGAAAAAAAAAAGGTAAATGATGATGAGCTCCGCAATTTGAAAAAGGAATTGCAGAGCAAGCAAAAAGCCTTTCAAAAATTAGAAGAAGACCTGAATCAATGTAAAGCCGAACAAGTAAAAGTAGAAGCTTCATTGGCAGATCCAACGGTCTATCAGGACAAAGAAAAATTCAAGCAATTAGACGAGCAATATAAAAAACTAAGCCATCAAGCCGATGCCTTGAATAAGCAATACGACAAGGCTTTTGAAGAGTTGATGGCGTTGGAAGAACTGTTGTCCTAATTTCTGTATGCTACACCTATGATTCGTACAATTGGTTTATTTCTACGATGGCGCAGCCAGCAAAAACAAGAGCATCAATCGATGCGCTTGTTTGAAGAATGGCGCGGTTTTTTGGAGCAATGGCCATTGCAGGTCAGTACAGAAAAAAAACTCGCTATTGTTCGCTTAGACGATATTGGTGATTATTTGTTGTGGCGCAATTTTATAGGGGTATATAAACAGTCAGAGCATTATGCGGCCTATTCGATTACACTTATTGGCAACATAGTATGGAAAGATATTTTCGATGCTTTTGATCGTCAAGCTGTCGATGAAACCATTTGGGTGCATAAGCAACAATATCTGTCTAGTGAAACCTACAGAAATGAATTGTGGCAAACTATTCGAGATCAAAAATTTGAAACAATCGTATGTCCCTCACGTACAAGGCCGCTGCTATTAGACGATTTGATGGTTGTAGCCAGCGGAGCGGCAAATCGGATTGCTGTGCACAATTCGCTCCCATTGGCCAAGTCTAATATCATTTCGGATGCTTTGTACAATACGTTTTTTGTGCAGGAAGAGTTAGTACACGAATTTGTATTCAATAAACAGTTTGCTGCTTATGTTACAGGATTGCCTCAGGCCTTAGAACTTCCTTTTTTACCTATATCCAGCAGCGCTCTTATTCCCCAACAAGTGATTTGTTTTATTGGTGCTTCGGCCAAAAGCAAAACATGGCCATTGCATTACTGGATTGATTTGGTCAAATTATTACAAAAAGCGGGTTTCGAACCTTTGCTTTCTGGAGGAAAAAATGAGATACTTCTTGCCGAAAAATTAGTTGCTGCCACCCAAGCTCATTCCATTGTCGGGCAAACTAATCTGGTAGACACCCTTAATGCTATCGCTACTTCTATAGCGGTTATCACAGGCGATACCATGGCGGCGCATGCGGCTGTTTCTTTAAAAAAGCCTATGGTAATTTTAGCCAATGGTGTCAATGCTCAGCGGTTTGTAGCCTATGAAGAAACGGCTTGTACACATGTAAAAACCATGTATACGCATCAGTATTTGCAGCGTAAAAAAGACAGAAATTATCGCGCCGTAACCAAGGATATGGAAAGCATAAAACCCAAGCAGATAATGCTTGCCTTGAACAGCTTATTGAGCCGCTAATTGATTTCCTTGCTTGGTGACTATACAGAAATAATAGGTGCTGGTTGCTTTGTGGCGTGTCTTTGGGCTCATAAAATCTGGTTTCAATTCACTCACTTTGAAGAGCTCATTTTTCATCAAGATCTGCAGCTCAAAACCTCTTTCTTTCAGTTCACTCAATCCTTCATTTTGGGTCAAAATATAGTCGCCCGCTTGCGAGGGTAAATAACCTTTTTCGCGCTGAATTCTGATTACACGATTGGCATTGTAGTGCAAGGAATTCAGTGGGTCGCCCATGCGGTATACCATTATTTTGTTGTTGGGAATATTGTGTTGGCGAATGTATTTACCCACTACTGTACCCACTTGGTATTTCATCAATTCGTAGTAAAAATGATGGGTGAGAAAAATGTTGATGAGGATCATTACGCTGGCTCCTACCCAAATCATTTTGCCCTGACTGTTCTTGCGCAGCACCAAGAAGAAATAGAGCGAGAGGCAAATCGCGCAGAATAGCAACCAATACCATGCAGCGGGGAAAACAATGAATAGAATCATCAAAACCCCCACAAATAGCAACAGGCCAGCACCCATCATTATGATCGTCAAAACCTTTGTGAGCTTAGGATACAGCTTTAGCTCATAGCAATCCCTTAAGAAGGAAGCGCAAACGATAGAGGCCATTGGGAAAGCTACAAATATGTAATGGGGCAATTGGTATTTAGATAAACCAACAGCTACATAGCACAATATAAATCCGCCTGTCGATATCCATTCCTGTTGCGCCGTCAGTTTAAATTTTTGTCGGATGAGGCTGCGTACACTTAAAAATAAAGCGGGTAATAAAATGAAAATCCATGGTAAAAATGACCAAAGCATATTGACCAATTGAAAGGAAATATCGGCGCCATTATTCCACACATTTTCGCCTGTGATGCGACCAAAACTTTGGGTCCAATAGAAAAATTTCAATCCCGATACGCCCGATTTTCCGTCAATAAATTTGTCTGGATGAAGGTCATATTGTTGGTACAATCCAATACTCATCGGAATCAACATTAAGGCAATGAACAAGCCATCCAATAAATGGCGGTAATTGAGTATTTGCTTCCAGTTGCGTTTCAGTACCCAGTCTGTTCCCAAGCAAAACATGGGTGCCATTATAGCAATAGGTCCTTTGGTCATCATCCCACAGGCAATCGCAGCGGTTCCACCCAGTACATTCCACCAACGTCTTTTTATTTCTGCCTCTTTAATCATCCAGATACTGGTAATTACCAAACTCATCAATGCAAGGTCGCATCGCACATCTTGGGTCATCAAAAACATTCCTTGTGAGGTTGCTAGAATCAAGGCTGCTACTCTTGCTGTATGTTCTTCGTATAGTATTTTAGTCAAGCGATAAGTGGCATAAATGGCCAATAAGGCTAAAAGAAGGGACGGGAATTTGAAACCAAAATTGGTGGCGCCAAAAGCTTTGATGCTGGCAGCACTGATCCAGAACAGAAAAGGCGGTTTGTCTAAATAATTATTGCCTCTGTCGTAGATATGCAGGTAATCACCACTTTGAGCCATTTCTCGACTGATTTCGGCATATTGTGTGGCGTCAATATCCATCAAATCGACCCTTACTGCCGAAAAGTATAGCACTGCAATAACAGCAAAAATCCAAAAGGGAATACGTGGCATTAAATTTGTTTTATAGTCTGCAAAAATAGTCGCAATTTTATCCAATGCTGCAACTGCGTCATTATTCTTTTGAATTGCCTTTTGAATATCCTTTTACGATTGCTAAAGGTACAAAAACTCATCAACCCAGCTTAGTAGTCTCGCTCGGTTTACGCCATTGGTGCGGCTATGGCGAGGCTCCAGCTATCCATTATTATGGTGTTTCTGTTGCATCGATGATCGAAGAATTGAATGCTAAACGATTGCCCATAGAGCGTTATGCATTGACCGACCCACAAAGGTTTTGGCATTTTCTACATCATTTATTTCCTGAAAATAATTTTTTAGTAGCGGCTCTAGACATGGCAGGCTGGGATTTGTTTGCCCAAATGCGGAATGCACCCCTTCGTCGTGTATTGGGCATTCAGTCTGATCTAGTGCCCCAAACCGATTATACCTTGGGCATAGATACTGTCGAAAAAATGCTGGAAAAATTAAAAGCACATCCTTGGCCTTTATATAAAATAAAATTCAGCACAGCATCCGATATTGAATTGTTGGCAGCCCTAAGAGCCCATACCGACAAGCCTTTTGGTATCGATTGTAATGAAGCTTTGACTTTTGAGGATGCCAAAATACTGTTGCCTGAACTGAAAAAATTGGGTGTTCGTTTAATCGAGCAACCTTTGGCTAAAACGGAATGGGATGCGATGAAGGCATTAAAAGAAATTTCGGACATACCTTTATTTGCCGATGAGAGTTGTGTGCGGGAACAAGATGTTTTGCGTTGTGCAGATTCATTTCATGGCATTAATATTAAGCTTACTAAATGTGGAGGCATCACACCAGCTATGCGCATGATTAGTGAGGCAAGGCAATTGGGTTTGAACATTATGCTGGGGAATATGAACGAAAGCAGTATTGGAACAGCTGCAATGGTACATTTATCACCACTGGTGGATGAATTAGACGCAGATGGACCACTGTTACTGAAGGAAGATATAGCCGATGGTTTGGATTATACGGACGCCAGAATTACCACTGCAGGTCGGCCAGGCATGGGCATTAGGTTTTGGGGAAAAGCCGCTCCAAGAAATTATTTTAATCATTAAATACAGTGCATGAATATAGATTACAACGTATCGATAAAAGGATACAACACCTTTGGTATTGATGAAATTGCGGAGAAATTTGTGGTGCTTCAGGCCACAAATGAATTGCGCGCTTTGAGTGAAACGGAAGAGCGTAAGATTATTGGTTCTGGGAGTAATATTTTGTGTACACAATCTATAAGTGCATTATTGATCGCCAATCGCCTAAAAGGTATCGAGCAAATTAAAGAAGACGAACATCATGTTTGGTTTGATGTAGCATCGGGCGAATTGTGGCATGATTTTGTGGAATTTGCTATTGATAAAGGTTTGGCGGGTATCGAAAATTTAGCATTGATACCCGGAACCGTGGGTGCTGCCCCCATTCAAAATATTGGCGCCTATGGTGTCGAGGTGAAAAATACCATTGAGTCGGTGACCTTTTGGCATTGGAAAAGTAAAGTGTTTAAAACATTAGCGAATGAAGATTGCCATTTTGGATACCGCGATAGCATTTTCAAAAATGAATTGAAAGATAGCTTCTTCATTACCTCTGTATGTTTTAAATTGAACAAACAGGCAATGCTCAATACCAGTTATGGTGCAATTGAAGAGGAGTTGCAACATTTAAACATCACTCATCCAAGTCCTAAAGATGTAGCACAAGCGGTGATGAATATTCGTAGAAGTAAATTGCCCAATCCTGCCGAGGTGGGTAACGCAGGTTCTTTCTTCAAAAATCCAACAATACCCGTACAGCAATACTTGGATTTGAAAAAAGAATTTGCCAGTATACCCGCTTATCCTATAGACGAACAATCAGTGAAAGTGCCTGCAGGATGGCTTATCGAGCAATGTGGGTGGAAAGGTTTTCGTAAAGACGACTATGGCGTGCATGAAAAACAAGCCTTAGTTTTAGTCAATTATGGTGATGCTACAGGCGAGGAAATTTGGCAACTATCTAGTGATATTGTTGCCTCCGTTCAAGAAGCTTTTGGTATCGAATTAGAAAGAGAAGTACAAGTTTGGTAAGGATACCCAATTATTGCGCAGGGCTAGCGGTATAAAATTCTGGAGCATTGCGTAACAATTTATCAAAAGTGCGGCTTTGAATCAATAAGGTGTCTTTTGCGCGCACATCTACGGCATACATTCGTTCTACATCCACTGGTAATTGGCCCGGAATGGCAGAGGGGTGTGCCGCATCGTATAATGCCTTGCCAGCAGATGGAATCCAATAGATATCAAATGACTTTTCGTTGCCTGTAGTGTTTTGTACTTTTAATTGGCATCTTAATCGGGTATGGGCAATTATACTATCTAATCCCATCGTGCCATTTAAGAATCCTTCTGCATTAATATTTTTAAAAAAGGTCAAATAGCTCAATGTTCTGCGAACATTTAATACTGTATACTTCTTTGTTAATGATGAGTCAATGCTTACTGTTGGTGCGCCTTTCCCATTAATCAGCGTAAATGAATTGCTGGGATTTTCGGCATAGCGAATTGAGATACTGGCAAGGCTATCCAATCCCCAATCAATCATCGAACGCGAGCGCCAATCGTTAAGATCTACGGTGTATCTAGGGCTTAAATAGCCGTCGAAACCCGGTATTTCTACAAGATAAGCTTGCTGTGCATTTTCGGTAATCATATAAGAGCCGTGGTAATTGGGCCCTTGGCCACCTACATAAAAAGTTTTGATTTTTTCTTCAGAGCGATTATACACTTCTACTTTGGTAGACAAGCCCGCTAATAATTTTACAACGCGATCATGCTCATTGGCGCTTACCGGCATAAGGGCTGTTTGCATCTTGAGGCAGGTAAGTATATTGACCATTTGCAAAGGCATTGCTGGATATAATTTATTCAGCAACCATTTATTATCTACTTGGCGTTCCAGCAATATTGATTTGCCTTCATTGTTCACTAGGAATATTTTGCCAATACTGGCCGTATCTCTAAAGGTAAAATTGGCTTCAGCTTCTTGGTATAATCCATCTTTATCTCTGATGATAAAGTAGTAGACGCCAAATCCTAGAATGCTCAATAGTACAATGTACACCAATGTTTTTCCCATCTCTAAATTCTAGCTTAATTAGGTAAATAAATCAATTAATTATAGGTCTTTTCTTATTGCTTTTCGTATTTGCGTTTGCGGAAAAACAAATACACAGATGCAAATAATATCACCAAAATATTGGGTGCAAGAATATTCAACCATTGCCATTTAGATCGTTCAGATTGAACACGACCATTGTCTAACAAGCGAAGCTTTACATCTTTTGATCTGCTCTCCAATAAACCCGATCGGTCTGTGAGGTATTCAATGCAATTGAGCATAAACGTTTTGTTCGCAAAACGGTTAGACGTATAGCGCCAATAGCCCATCTCCATCGTTCCTTCCCTTTCAGAATAATCGTTTTCAAACATATCTCCATCTGATATGACTATCATACTGGTTGCGCTATCACACTGAGCTTTAAAAGGCATCTTGAGTGAGTCTTTTAAAATGCTTAAAAATTGGGGTTCAAGCCTATTGTTGAATACCGATTTGAATTTGCCCTCTATTAAAACCGCTACCGGTTGGTAGGGTTTATTGAATAAGTTATTGTCTAAATTATACCGCATCATGCTGAGGCTTACACGCACGGGGTGTGGTGCTACTCTGCTGTATTTTGATGAGGCTAAAAGCACTGTTTTTTTAAGTTCAGGATTGGCAATGGTATCGATGCTACTCGCAAAGGTGGTCATAACAGGGTCGATGTTATGTACTATTGGGTGCTTAGAACTAGGCATCAATACAGGGAAGTATATCCATTTCCGAAGTTCCGTTTGTGGTTGATCGCCCTGCATGCCCACTACCACAGGTATTGGGTTGCAATCCATATCTTCAATTAGATTAGCATTGATGCGCACGCCATAATTAAAAAGCATGTCATCCAAATTCAGCGGCAAATCTTTACTCAAGAAAGATTGAAGTGTATTGCCTGAGCTATCCACCATGTTTTGCATACTAGCATCTAGTCCATCTACCAGCCAAATGACATGGCCGCCATTCATAATGTACTGATCAATTTTAAACTTGTCTTTATCTTCGAATGCGGTTCGAGGTTTGTTGATGATAATAGCTTCATAAGTACCGAGTCCTGGTCCGGGAATGTAAGAACTACCTTGCAAGTCGATGGTATCCAAATGATAGAGGTACTTAATCGTATTGAGCATATCAGCTGTATGGGGACCAAGATTTTCTTGGTTGCCCATGATGTAGCCAATGCCAGCTTGATCAGGCTGCGATAAGGTATTGATGGCTGCAGCAAATTTGTATTCCAACAATGATTCGGAATAATTGAGTACTTCAAAAGCGCCCATACCAGGATGCTCATTTTCAAGAAGGTTGATGGGATAATCTTTCCCTTTATAATGTACCAGTGCGCAGGGGAAAATTATTTTTTCAGAATAACCTTCCTCATCTTTTACTTGAAGATTGGTACCGTTAATTCCCTTTTTGGCTAAGGCCTGAAAAATAGGCCCTTTTTCTTTTTCTGTTTTGCCTTCGAAGGGGTCGCTAAAGCGATAAACGATTTTTTTACCCGCTATTTCTTTAAAGTAATTTAGTTTCTCGCGAGTGGTAGCTGCTAATCTTTGAAAGCCAGAAGGCAGCTCTCCCTTAAGATATACGTCTACTACGGCCACCTCATCCATTCTGCTGAGCATTTTCTTGGTAGCATCTGAAAGGGTAAATCTTTTTTCTTCGGTAAGGTCGAAGCCATAATGCAGTCGAGAAGCCAATAAATTGACACAAACCAATATTGCAAGCAGTAAAACGATACGGATACTGGCTTGCCTTTGTTGCGCCTTTCTTTTATTTATGGTTGGAGTATTCATTTGTAAATAAAAACTGTATGAGAATGAATTAATCTTGTTGGGCAGTGTCCCAAGTGCGGCGTTGCAATGACAATTGTGTTAAGGATACAAAAAGCACGATTACGGATACGAAATAAATGATATCACGCGTATCGACAATACCCCTGCTGATAGAGTTGTAGTGAAAAGATAATCCTATCATGGTCAAATAATAATCAAGCCCGCCATAGAAAGCAGGTATTTTGCTGATGGCATCAAATCCTGTGTACAATAAATAGCAGGCAAATAAGGAAACCAAAAATCCAACAATCTGGTTGCTCGTAAGCGAGGAGCAAAACAAACCAATCGAGGTAAATGCTGCAGCTAAGAAAAACAAACCAATATAAGAGCCAATAATGCCGCCAGTGTCTAGATTGTTGGGTATTAAAGAAAGATTGCCTACCGTAAATACATAAAAGAGGGTGGGGGCTAATGCAAAAATGACCAACACGAGTACGGCTAGGTATTTACCCATAATGATATGCACTGAGCTCAAGGGTTTTGTCGAAAGCCACTCAATCGTGCCACTTTTAAATTCGTCAGGGAAGGCACGCATGGTTACCGCTGGTATCAAGAACATCAGCAACCATGGAGCTAGTTCGAAATATTTGTCTAGAGTAGCATAGCCATAATCTAAGATGCTTGTTTGGGGAATAGCCCAAAGAATAAATCCGCAGGCTAATAAAAAAACGATAATGGCAACGTAGCCCACTATCGAACTTAAAAAAGAATTAATTTCTTTGACAAAAATGCTGCGCATAACTTGTTTGACTAATAATTTTTTTATTGGAGAGAGCGCAAACCTACACGAAAAACACGATTTTTAGATACTTCATGACAATTCATTTGGCTTTTTTGCGTTTGTGTTTTCTGATCGTTAATGCTTTATATTTGCACGGGTTTATTAAAAAAATGAAAGGCCCCGAATTAGAAATTATTCTATGAAAAAAATATTTCAATCCCTCTTATTCATCACTTCCGTTTCAAGTCTACTGTCTTGTAACGAAAAATTAGATATTGCAGCTCCTTATAAAAATATTACGGTTGTTTATGGTCTTTTGAATAGAGCAGATACCGCTCATTATATTCGTATTCAAAAGGCTTTTATGGATGAAAACCAAAGTGCCATAGACCTAGCCAAAGTGGCTGATTCCAGTTTTTATAATGCCTTAGAAGTTGTTGTTAAAGAAATTACGCCTTCTGGAGCGCTTAAAGATACTTTCCATCTTAGTAAAGTGGAATTGACTTTAGAGGGTTATGCCAAAGAAGCAGGTGCTTTTTTCAACAGCCCCAATTATGCCTATAAGTTTAAACACATTCTAGATACCAATAATCAATACCGAGTAGTTATTACCAATACCCAAACAGGCAATGTAGATTCTGCAGTAACACCTATTATCACGAATATGGGTCCTAATTATACCCAATTTGGTGTAATTGAATGGCAAAGAAGTTCTGTTAGTTTTACAAAAGTGTACAGAGAAAACGGCGACCTCGATGAAAGTTCTTACACGGTTATCATTCCACCCAATGTTGGTGTAGCAGAACTTATTTTGCGTTTTCATTGGACAGACTCTAATGTTGTAACGAAAACAGCGGTAAAAAGACATGCCGATTTTACCCAATTTGCGCAAAAATTTGGCAGTTTCACTCCTTCTCCAACCTTATCCAATCGCTTTGACCTCACGACTCAAAACAAAAATATTTACGATTTCCTAAAAGGCACGATGGGATTACCTGCCAGTGCTGATCAATACCGCTATATGGACTCTTGCGACATGCTTTTGTACGTTGCGGGCACAGAATACTTGAAGTATAAAGATCTTAAT
>JAXITL010000051.1:0-13296 GCA_034680125.1 Chitinophagaceae bacterium | reverse complement strand
GCTCAAGGCAATAAAGGAATCATTAAGGGTATTGTAAAAGACGAGTTGGGTAAGCCTTTTGCAGAAGTACGTTTTGGAATATCGGGTACTAATATTGGTGGTAGTACCGGTACTGATGGCGCCTACGAAATGAGCATTGATGGTGGGACTCATACTGTTCTTTTCTCCATATTGGGCTATGAATTATTCAGTAAAAAAATAAGCATACAGCCTGGGGAAACGAAAACACTAGAGGTGCGCATGCAATCAAAGGATATTGAATTAAAAGCCTTTGAAAAGAAAGATGATAGAAGAAAAGGAGAAGCGGGCGGGATATATTTAGATCCCTCAAAAGCTAGACAGATTGCAGGTCCTATTGGAGGTGTCGAAGGGATTATCAAAACGTTGGTCGGGAGCACCAATGAGCTTACTTCTCAATACAGTGTTCGGGGGGGTAATTACGATGAGAATTTAGTGTATGTAAACGACTTTGAAATCTATCGCCCTTTTTTGGTGCGCAGTGGGCAGCAAGAAGGATTGAGTTTTGTCAATGCAGACTTAGCGCAGGGTGTTAATTTTTCTGTGGGTGGTTTTCAATCAAAGTATGGCGATAAAATGTCGAGTGTGCTCGATGTGACCTATAAAAAACCTCAAAAATTTGCAGGTTCGGCTATGGCCAGTTTGTTGGGTGCAAGCCTGCATTTAGAAGGTGCTACGAAAAATCAAAAGCTAACCTATTTGTTTGGTGTACGCCAAAAGAGCAACCAATACTTATTAAAAGCGCAACCAACCAAAGGGGTATACAATCCCTCTTTTACTGATTTTCAGGCTTTGGTCAATTACCAACTCAGTAAAAAATGGGAGATGGAAATTATTGGTAATTATGCTCGAAATCGCTTTTCATTTATTCCGGAAGAAATGACCAGTAGTTTTGGCGTGCTCAATAAAGCCTATCAATTGCGCATGTTTTATGAGGGAGGAGAAATTGATCAATTCGATTCAAAATTTGGTGGCTATTCTGTGACCTTTCGACCGAATGAAAAGCTCAAACTTAAATTTTTAGCCTCTGCTTTTCAAACCAATGAAAAGGAAACCTACGATATCACTGGAGAATATGTTTTGGGTGAATTAGAAACGGATATTGGTAAAGAAAATTTCGGTCAGACTAAGTATAATTTGGGTACTGGTATCATCCAAGATTATGCCCGTAATTATCTAAAAGTAAATGTATTTACAGCTGCTCACAGAGGTTCTTATGCAGCGCCACATCACTTCATTCAATGGGGTCTTGATGCTACAAGTTTGCAAATAGAAGACCAGCTGCACCAATACCAACGCCGGGACTCTGCTGGCTATACGCAACCTTTTAGCACCGATTCCTTAACGATGCAACGTCTTTTTGTTGCTGCCAATCAGTTTTCTTCCTACCGTATTTCGGGTTTTATTCAAGACAATTTTCGCTTTCAAGATTCTGTAAAATTTACGGGTTCAATTGGTGCTCGGTATTTCTACAATTCACTTAATGGCGAAACGATTATTAGCCCAAGAATACAATTAGGTTTTCGACCCAAATGGCAACGCGATATGACCTTCCGATTAGCCAGTGGTTATTATGCACAGCCCGCATTTTATAGAGAATTGCGCGATCTATCGGGTAGCACCAATCTTGATGTTCGAGCCCAAAAATCCTTTCATATTCTAGGGGGTAGCGAATATAATTTTACAGTAGGGTCTAGCCCATTCAAATTGACTACTGAACTTTATTACAAGGATCTTTGGGATTTGGTGCCTTACGAATATGATGGTATCAAAATTCGTTACTATGGACAAAATGACGGAAAAGGCTATGCTTATGGAGGCGAAGTTCGATTGTACGCTGACTTGGTAAAAGATGCCACTTCTTGGATCAGTATTGGGATGATGAAAACGGAGGAACGCGTTTTGCAAAGGTTTAAAAATACAGCTGGCGCAGATAGCGCAAATGTGTATACCGATTTTATTCCTCGCCCCACCGATCAGCGTTTTATGATCGCCATGTACTTTCAAGATTATTTGCCCCAAAACAAAAATTTTAGAGCACATCTTAACTTGATGTATGGTTCAGGGCTCCCTTTTGGTCCGCCTGATGGTAACAGGGTAGGGGATAATTTACGAATGCCCTCATATCGTAGAGTAGACATTGGTTTTTCGGCCTTATTGCTTGATGGACAAAAACCGAATAAAGCCTCCCACAGTTTTTTTAGAAATCTAAAATCTATTTGGACGAGCTTCGAGGTGTTTAATTTACTGAATATTCAAAACACCCTTTCTTATAATTGGGTGCAAGACCAAACGAGTAATAAGGTCTACGCCGTGCCCAACAGGCTTACCGCACGCTTGTTTAATCTTAAGCTGATTGCTGAATTTTAATAGGTGATTCCCCGGCTTAGCAATCTTTATAGTGCACATTCAAAAAGCTTTTAGCTGTGTTTCATTATTCTTTCCATAAAAAGGGGAATAGAATAAGGCTTAGTATAAGCACCAACACGATGAGTAAGCTTAATACCAATGCTAATTGCCACCAACCTTGTTGATAAACGGGCATGATGGCTTTTGTGGCCAACTTACTTAAAATCATCAATACAGGTGTGATGATCGGAAATCCTAAGACCGCCATCAAGGCTGCATTTTGGTTGGCCTTAGCAGCTATGGCTGATAAAAAAGTAAATAGGGAGGACAATGCTAAACTCCCCAAAAAGCTTACAGCGATAAATAAGCCCGTTTGGATTATTGGGTTGCCCAACATAATCCAAAATAAGCCTAAGCTGAGTAAGCTGATCAACAATTGTAAGAGCATATTGTAAATCAGTTTGGATGCCATAAAAGTACTTGGGGCTACAATGCTGAAATAATAACGATAGCGTGCCTGTGACTCTTGCAAAAAACTTTTGGCCACACTATTTACGGTTACAAATAATTGAATGAGCCAAAACAAAGCATTCCATACTTTTGGTTCGGGCTGCCCATTCATCATATATACAGCAAACACGGTAGAGCCCACATATAGGAGCACCCCGAATAAAGTGTGTTTTTGCCTCCATTCAATGGTGGCTTCTTTGCGAATGAGTGTAATGATTTTTTGAACTTCCATTTTTCAGTGCTCAAAGTTAAGGCTTCAAAAGAATAACCTATGACCAAATAAATTCCTTTCGATAGATTTAGGCATCAGCATTGATTTTACCCATTCTTTGCTGGTCTAATTTACGATAGCGATTCTTTTTTTCTAATAGAAAAAAGCCGCAACGTACATGTTACGGCTTTTTGCTTGCTCTTATATTTTTTTGATGCTACTCTTCAAGGTTTAAACCTTGATTTTTCCCCTGCAATTATTTCAGTGTTTCTTCTAGCCATTTGAAAAATTCTCTTTGCCAAAGGATGCCATTTTGCGCATGCAATACCCAATGGTTTTCATTGGGGAAATAGAGGAATTTGCTTTTTAGGCCTTTGAGTTGTGCTGCCTGAAATGCTTGTTGGCCTTGCTCTATAGGCACCCTAAAGTCTAATCCTCCTTGTATAATCATAATGGGGCTGTTCCATTGGTCTACAAAATTACTGGGATTAAATTGCTCATAACTTTTAGGAGGATTTTTACCCCAATAAGGGCCGCCAATATCCCAATTAGCAAACCATAGCTCTTCTGTAGTGCCATACCAACTTTTGAGATCAAATAAGCCACAATGGGATATAAATGATTTGAAACGATTCTTGTGTATGCCTGCTAGCATAAATACGCTGTATCCACCATAGCTAGCGCCTACGCAACCCAATCTGTTTTTATCTACATACTTTTCCTTGCTTATATCATCAATGGCCGCTAAGTAGTCGTCCATAGCTTGTCCGCCCCAATCTTTACTAATATCAGCATTCCATTTAACACCCCATCCAGGCATACCGCGGCGGTTGGGCGCGATAACAATATATCCTTTTGCTGCCATCAATTGAAAATTCCAACGGTAAGAATAGAACTGCGAAAGGGCGCCCTGTGGTCCACCTTGGCAATACAATAGGGTAGGGTATTTTTTTGCGGGGTTAAAATCGGGTGGGTAAATAACCCAAGCAAACATTTCTTTGCCATCAGTAGTTTTAATATATCGCTTGGCAATTTTGCTTTTTTGGATACCGGCATAAATTTTGTCATTTTCATGCGTTATGGCCCGCATCGATCCCGTTTCTTTATCCGCCGAAAAGATTTCGGTGGCATGATTCATGTCTGTACGGGTAACAATGAGTTCCTTTTTTGTTTCGCCAACAATACCTGTTATATCAAATTCACCATCGGTTATTTGTTGGATTGTAGGTATGATTTTCGCCATTAAATTACTGGGTACCATTACAGCAAAAAGCTGTTCTGTTCCCTTCCAGGGGGCCGTAAAATATATTTCTTTATTATTATTTGCCCAACGAAATCCGCCTAGGGTTTCATCCCAATGATGTGTCATGTTGCGTTTCAATTGGTTGTTCATATCCATGACCACCAAATCATTTTTATCCGCTTCAAATCCATCTGTTTTCATGCTGGTAAATGCCAGATATCGCCCATCTGCACTGAATGCTGGATTCATATCATAGCCCATCATGCCCTCTGTAAGATTGATGGTGCTAGCATCTTTGAGCATATATTGATACAAGTCGGTATTGGTACTTAAGGCATAATCCTTGCCAAATTTCTTTTTGCATACATAAACAATTGATTCACTATTGGGGTGCCATACAAAATCTTCGGCGCCTCCATGTGGTTTTTGCGGACAATCAAAGGGCATGTCCTGTAATAAATCTTTGGAGGTGCCCCCTTTAATATTTTCAACAAATAGGTGCGAAAATCTACCATCGCTCCATTTATCCCAATGTCGATAATTGAGGTCGGTATAAATTTGAGCAGTTGTTTTATCAAGGTCTTTATAAATGTCTTTGCCCATCGTTGGCGCTACCAAAACCTCCTTGGTATAGGCAATGTATTTACCATCAGGAGAAATTTTCACATTTTCAGCATCTTTAATTATGGCGCGCACATTTGACCAGCTTGCGCCTTCATCTGTACTACGATAAATAAATTGATCATCACTTGCATACCATTCGCTGGCATTTTGTTGGAAAATGTCTTTTCCTTCTGCGCTTAAGAATCTAGATTTTTTACCGCTAGCAATTTGGGCAATGTATTGGGTGCTTTTGCCTTTTTCTGATTTAATATCATATTTTTTGCTCGAGTAGAACACGCTTTTACCATCGGCACTTAGTGCATTTGCACTTACGCGATTGAGGCTCCAAAGCAATTCGGGCGTCATCATATTTTGTGCCATGGCTGTTCCACTGGCCATTAAAGCAACACTCAGTATTTGTTTTTTCATATCAGTAGAGAATTGGAAAAGGCTTCTGATTTTTATTCAAGATTTTGTAATTAATATTCTGTTCCTTGGTAGTAAAATTTAAAAAAGTTGTTACCAATTTGATACATGATCACATCATAGTTTAGTGACCAATTGTTTTCGCCGGGAGTTATGGCGCTTGTTACTTCATTAACGACACCATTGCTGTATAATTTGAGCACATTATTTCGGTCAAAATAGGCTACTGAATTGTAATGGGCTTTAAATTTATCGGGCATATAGGGTTCCAAAGTTGTGCTTATGCCATCCTGAAATACCTTACTATAACCACTTGGATCTTGGTAGAGGCAAACAAAATCTGAAACTTGATAATTAGGTTTGAAGAAGCCCATTTTATATACTTTTCCTTTGTGAAAAATATTGAAATTGCCATCTACCGTAACATAGGCTACCATGTCACAACCCACTTCAAAACTTTGGGGTGGAAAACTTTCGAGTACTTGGGTGTTGCCATCATTGAAAACCTTAAATTGATTGTTTGCATCAACATAGGCTACTGTATTTCGGCCTGCTTTGAAACTGCTTACAGGATATGCTTCTTGATTGATCACAGCACCATGAAAGAAAATATGGAATTGATTTGCATAGTTTACATAGGCAGCAATATTACTTTTTAGAGCTACATCGCTGACACCATTATTGGCAGCGGCTAAAAATGGTTCTATGGGTATGATCTCTCCATTATAATAGGCATTAAATTGTTGCGTACGTCCATCTAAGTATACAATTAAACTATCTCCCGCATAATAGTTAGTACACATTCTACTCAAATTTTTAACCTCTCCGCGGTCAAATACATTCAGTGAGGTGGCATTCACAAAGGGAATTAAACAGTCTGAACTTTGAAATTGGTTGGTAAAACCAGTATTAAGCTTTCTGACACCACCTCTATAATAAACTTTAAAATTATTTGAATTATCTATATAGGGGATGGCGATTCGGCCTACTTTTATTTCGATCGGAAGCAAATAATCGGCTTTACGAATGACCCCATTGTCCCAAACCATAACTTGGTTTTGAAGGTCTGTATAAACTGATAAAGGTTGAGCATCAATATTATGGCTAATAAAAAATATAGATATTACCAATAGAATATTTTTGAGCATAGCAGAAATTTGATACAAGTTAAGGGATTTTGGTAAAAAAATACTGATTTACAGGAATAGAAAACTATTATTAATTATATTTTTAAAATGTTTAAATTATTTAATAGGTAATTTAATAATCAATAATATGAAACAAGTTAATGATTGTTAAATTTGAACTTGTTGCGCTTTTGCTTTGGAGCTATTGGCCGCTTATTGTCGTCTTTTGAAATCTATATAATTTTAATTTAACTGTAAAGTACCTATTATAAAAATATTGGTTCCTTTAAAAGGTTATAACAGTAAAAATCCTGAAAAATCTTTTTTGCTAAGGCCTAAATGATTATCTTTGTTCCAAGTTGTGAATTTAATGGGTTAGTAAGTGAGCCGTCCTAATATCTATTAGGATGGCTTTTTTTTTATCCATTACTTTTGTTTAGCCATCACGACAACTTTGTTTTTTCTTTTTTCAAAAAGTTCCTTTGCATAAATATTTAGTCGCTAAAGTAATTTAAAAAACTACCTTTGCATTGGTGCCAAACCTCGAGGATACCGTGGACGAAAGTCTTTACTGTATCATTCAAAAACTTAAGCCATTGTAGCAATACAATGGCTTATTTTATGGTCGCTTGTTGACACAATACAATATTTTCCCAAAGAACTTCTGCTGCTTTTTCCCAAGTAAACTTTTGTGCTTGTTGTACAGCATTCTTCGAAAGTTTTTCCCGAAGGCCTTCGTCTTTATATAGCTGGCTCATCTTGTCGGCAATGTCGTGATAGTCTGATGGGTCAACAATCAAAGCAGCGTCACCAGCGACTTCTGGCATGCTTGATGTGTTACTCACAATTGCGGGGACGGCACATTTATAGGCCTCGATGATGGGGATGCCAAAACCTTCAAATAAAGATGCATAGACTAATGCATAAGCTGCAGCCATTAATTTTGCCAGTTCTTGTACATCAAGATAGCCGAGCCAAACAACATCTTCTTTAAAAGGCATTTCATTTTTCATTTCCACTACCTCCTTATAATTCCAAGCCATACGGCCTACAATGATAAGTTTCATGTTGCTGCCATTTCGTTTTTTGAAACGAATGAATGCTTTGAGTAAATTCACCACATTCTTGCGCGGGTGTAATGCACCGGCAAATATGAAATATTCACAGCCCTCTGTATATTCTTTTTTTATGTTTTCGCGTATCGCCCAATCAAGTGGTGCATATTCTTCGTGGGCAGCATTATTGCTTACAGCAATTTTTTCTAGGGCAATTTGGTACCGAGTAGAAATATCATTTTTAGAATATTCGGAAACGGTAACGATTCTTTTTGCCTTACGGGCAAACAATGGCGTGAATTTTCTGAAATAAAAACTATGACTCTTTTTAAGATGATCAGGGTAATGCTCAAATGCTAAATCGTGAATAACCAAGCAAGTAGGCACTGTACTGTTGAGGGTGCCAAATCCATCTGGGCTGAGAAAAACATCTGCTTTGTATTTTTTCAATACATAAGCTACGCTCCAATCTAACCACAAATAAAATAAAATGGGATGGCGTGCTGGCGGTCCAACAACTACTGCTGTGACATTTTTGCCAAAAATAAAAGAGGGGTCATAAGGTCTATCAAAAATGAAAATAAACTCATGCTCTGGATGATTTTCTACCATGCGCTTCAGCGTTTGATAGGTAAACCAGCCGATGCCTTCTAATTTTCCTTTAAGTAATAATCTTGTATTGACGGCTATCTTCATATTATTGCTTGCAAAAGTATATTTTTACTTTTTCATTTTTAGTATCATTTTTTTAAACAACACAATTCTCTTTTTTCTGTGCGCCAACAATTAGTCAAGAATCTCTTTTTTGTTTTAGCCGTCAATATCTTGGTGAAGGCGGTATGGATTTTTTTGATTGATAGAAATGTACAGATTAGGGTTGGCTATGAGGCCTACGGCGCATTTCAAGCGCTGTTTAATTTGGGTATGATCTTTCAAATTTTACTCGACTTTGGTTTGACCCAATACACGAGCAAACAAATTGCTGCCGACCATAATCGCATTGCCGACCTCTTTTCCTCTATGTTTTGGGCGCGCGTTTTATTGTCGGGTTTATACATGGTTATTGTATTGTCGCTCGCATTGCTTCTTGGTTATGAGGTTGCACAATTGCATTTATTGGTGGCTGTTTTGGGTATTCTCGCCTTCAATTCGATGCTCACTTTTTTGCGTAGTAATGTAGCGGCATTGCACTATTTTAAGATCGATGGCCTATTGGCCATTGTTGATCGATTATTGATGATAGTGCTTTGTGGCAGCTTGCTTTTGCTCCCACAGTTTGCTCGAAGCTTTACCATTGAGTGGTTTGTCTATAGCCAAATTGTTTGCTATGCCCTTGCTGTAGTCATTGCCTTTATGGTTTTGATTAAAATTTCACCCAAAGCCATTCATTTTTCTTTTAAACCACAAATTATAAAGAAGGTACTAGTCGAAAGTGCACCCTTTGCCTTATTGGTATTTTTAATGTCCATTTACATGCGTGCCGATTCGGTAATGATTGAAAGGCTTTGTGGCGATGATGGTAAATGGCAAGCCGGTATTTATGCTTCAGCTTTTCGCTTGCTGGATGTGGCTAATATTTTTGGAGTCATGTTTGCCGGTATGTTGATGCCTATTTTTTCACGCATGATTGCACAAGAAGAAAATATTGCAGCCACCCTGCGTACCAGTGTCAATATCATGATGCCTCTATCTTTTGTGGTGGCCCTATCTGCCCTGTTTTTTGGTCATGATATTATGCAATTCTTATACCACAAAGCAAGTGCTCAAGGTGATGCTACAATATTTGCTTTGTTGATGTGGAGTTTTCCTGCTTATTGCTTGATGTATATTTATTCAACCTTACTAACAGCCAAAGGCAATCTCCTATTATTGAATAAAATTTCTGTAGTAGTGGTAGCAGTAAATTTGCTATTACATTACATACTCATTACTCAATATCAAGCAGTGGGAGCAGCGATTACTGTGCTGATTACAGAGTGGTTTGTTGCTGCCTTGGTTATTTATTATGCGCACCGTCAATGCCGTTTGCCTCATAATTATAAATGGTTGGCTATGCATTTGGGCTTTGTGCTAACCCTGCTTTCCCTTGCTTATTCTGTCACTTTTTTGCCCTTGGGCTGGATGAACCAATTGGGTGTTTTGCTGATGGGCTCTTTGCTGTTGTTGTTTGTATTTCGATTTTGGACCTGGGCCAATATTAAAGAATTGCTGGCTCGAAAAGCTTAGATTCGGGCACCTATGCCAAAGCGTTTTTCCATCGCCAAAAAGGTTTGGTATTGGGCTAAAACTCTTACAAGACTTATTACTAAATAGAAGGCAAGTACAATAGTGTAGATTTTTACTTGCAACAATCCTTTTCCGAATAAAATCCCAATTAAAACAGCAATAAAAGGCAACTTAGGAATGCTCAAAGTTAGTTTCTGCCAATAGTATGGCGTTTTAGTTGTATCATTTTTTGCTTTTATTTTCCACTTTAATTTCCGAAAAATAAGGGCATAATAAAATCCTGAAACGGTTACAATTAAAAGAATCCCCATTAATTCCAAGTCAAATAACCAATGATTATTGATTTTGCTTGCGAATAAATTTAAAGTAGGAACAGCAATAATGCCTATTGAAGCGAGTATTAAAATAATAGGCGATAGCAAAACATTTTTAATTTCTTGTTTAAAAACACTCCACATTACTTTCTCCACCTGCTTCTCATATTCCGCTACCAATGGCCGAAAGCCGCTTTTGCCAAAAGATTGATGCGCTAATTGCATTGCACGATCAAAGGGCATGTTCTTTTCTGTGCTCAAAATTTCTTCCACTTTGCAGGCAAAATGATCGAGAATTTCATTCACAACATCTGCTTCTTTAATGCCGCGTTTGATGATAAAATTGCGCAATTGCCAGAGCTGATCTTCGTTAAGAGTTATATTATTCATAACTGAGTTTATATTTTAGAACGTTTTGTAAAGAGGCAATTGCTTCCTTCAAAATGCTGAGTTGGTCAATGCTTTCTTGGTTGCCCCTATTGGTGAGTTTGTAATATTTACGCATTCTGCCATTCACTAATTGGCTTTCGGTCTCGATCAATCCTTCTGCTTCTAATCGGTGAAGAGTAGGGTATAGTGCAGCTTCGCTTAATTGCATTTTGCCTTTGCTGGCCTCTTTAACGGCTTTGGTTATTTCATAGCCATACATTTGCCCATTGTTTTGAATAAGTTGCAAAATGATGGTTGACAAACTTCCTTTGATGATTTTCTCTTTGTTCACCCATCAAAGATATGTATACCTAAGTAAATTAGGTAATGCAGCCCTATTTATTTTTATGATAGAATATCATTAACTTCGTAGTACTTTTTTGTAAAACCTTTTTTAATTGATCAAATCTTATGAAAATAAATCGTTACAATGTTTTTGCTAGTCTAGCTTTTATTGCCGCTTTAGGCAATGTAAGCTTGAGCTCTGCCCAAGGCTTAAAACGTAAAGTGTTGTTTATCGGCAATAGTTATACAGCTTCCAATTTTCTGCCTAATCTAGTGAGAGAAGTGGCTCAATCCGCTGGCGATACCCTAATTACGGATTTTATAGCTCCAGGTGGATTCACTTTTGAAATGCATTCTGCTGATATGGCCACAAGAGCTAAAATTGATGTTGGAGATTGGAATTATGTTGTTTTACAAGAGCAAAGTCAAAGACCTGCTTTTAGCGATGCTCAAGTAGCAGCCGAAGTCTATCCTTTTGCCCGTACATTAGATAGTTTAGTGCACGACAAGAACAAATGTGGTCGTTCTGTATTTTTCCAAACTTGGGGTTATAAAAATGGAGATGCGGGCAATTGTCCTATTTTTCCGCCGATTTGTACCTATAAAGGAATGGATAGCTTGTTAGAATTGCGCTATCAAAAAATGGCCTTGGATAATGATGCACTTTTATCCCCTGTAGGTATGGTATTCAAAGAAATTCGTTCTGCCTTGCCTTCGGTAAATCTATACGAATTAGATGAGAGTCATCCGTCAATACAAGGTTCTTATGCTGCAGCCGTTACTTTTTATACCATTTTGTTAGGTAAAAATCCAACCCTAATTACTTTCAATGCAGGTTTGCCGCCAGCAGAAGCGAATCAAATCCGTCAAGTTGTATTATTAAGTGTCTATTCTAAATTAGCTAAGTTTGGAGTAGGTTCTTTTGATCCGAATGCTGCATTTACTTATCTATCTGCTGGACCTAAAAAAATGGATTTTAATAGTGCAACATCGCAAAACGCCATTAATTACAATTGGAATTTTGGTGATGGCGGTACATCTACACTTGCCAACCCATCACATACTTATGCTGCTACAGGTACTTATTCAGTGCGTTTAATAGTAGATGATTGTATGAAAAAGGATACTTCTATCCAGTCTGTTATCGTTCCTGTTACAGGTAGTATCAGCGATCGCACATACTTAGATCAAGTAAGTGTTTATCCAAATCCAGCACAAAATGTGTTGCACATAGAGTCACCATTACCTACACAAAAAATAAAAGTGAGCATTGCTAATTTGTTAGGTTCGGTGATCTTGCCCAGTACAGAAGTAGTTGCACAATCTATGGATATTACATCGCTGTCCTCCGGTATCTATGTTTTGACCATTCAAGACGAGACTTCGGGTATGAGCATTACACGCAAATTTGTAAAAGAATAAGTTTGTGCTTATTTCTATAAGATAATAATCGCCTTGGTAGTTCTACCAAGGCGATTATTGTTTAGGGAGACTTTGCTTTTTAAGGCCATGTTTCTATTAAATTTGCATCAAACATTGATTGCCTAAAAGACCAAATTATTTTTCAGCCAGCACACATATTGGAAACCCCTGTTGAATTCCTCAAAGGAGTTGGGCCGCAGCGTGCCGAATTGTTGCGTAAGGAATTGGAAATAGCCACTTACGAGGAGCTCTTGCATCATTTTCCTTTTCGCTATTTCGATAAAACAGGTATTAGTACAATAGATTCGATAAACGATCAAACGGAATACGTTCAATTATCTGGTAAAATTGTCAATATTTACGAAGAAGGTGAAGGGCGCAAACGAAGAATATCTGCTACTTTTTATGACGATACCGGGCGCATAAATTTGGTTTGGTTTCAAAGCCTTTCATGGGTAAAAAAGAGCCTCGAAGAATATGGTCAGTATGTGGTATTCGGAAAGGTAAGTTCCTTTAATGGAGGCTATAGCATTACGCATCCCGAACTAGAAACATTGGCTAGGGCCAATGCGAGTATTGGCATGCAACCCGTCTATTCTTCTACAGCAAGGCTTACGGCGATGGGTCTTTCCAACCGCTCCTTTGCTAAGATTACCCAATCCCTTTTTGAAAAATTAAAGCCTACAGATATTCTCGAATTTTTGCCGCTTTCGATTTTGCAACAAAATGGATTGATGAGTCGCTATGAAGCACTGTGTCATATTCACTTTCCCGAAAACGAACAATTACTGCAGCAAGCACGATATCGTCTCAAGTGGGAAGAGCTTTTTTTGATGCAAATGCAAATTGCTAACCTTCGGCTTCAGCATATTGTGCAGCGCGGTTATCAGTTTGAAAAAGTGGGCGACTTGTTTAACCAATTTTATAAGGATTGTTTGCCCTTTGCGCTCACTAATGCTCAGAAAAGAGTCTTGCGCGAAATAAGAATGGATACTGCCACCGAAAAACAAATGAACCGCTTGGTGCAGGGCGATGTGGGCAGTGGCAAAACCATTGTGGCGACGATGGCCATGTTGCT